>NZ_KV836279.1:0-6845 GCF_001838325.1 Corynebacterium sp. HMSC074C05 | reverse complement strand
TTCAAAGTGTCATAAACTCGCACAGTTTCATATTTGAAGCCCGCAGCCACGACTGAACTAGCAGTCACGGCTGCGGGCCTCCTGCAGATCTAGCTCTGCTAAAAATCTAAAAGATTACTTGTTAATCACCGTGGTCGGGTGCACGTAACCCAAAGTCTCCGGATCAACCGGGAACTCAATGTCGCCGAAAGGCGAATCTGCACCAGCGTGGTGAGCAATCAGTTCAGTAACAGCGTGCTGACCAGGCTCGAGGTCCTTCGGCCAGCCGGGATCGACATAGGATTTCTTTGCAACGTTAGCCATGCTGAGATTATCCCAAAAATTTTCTCCCCAGTCACCTTCTCCCCTCCTTAAATCTCACTAAAGTGGGGATTGTCATGACTAGCACCACCCCCTTTGCACTCTTTTCCGACTGGCTGGCAGGTCAACCAGACCAATTTGTGGGCACTATCCTCAGCAATCGCCCCGATGCGCTGTCGCCGCCGCCGAAGTCTTCCCAGGTGCTAGCGGCAAGGCTCCAGCTCCGCGCTTCTGTCTCCCGCGCGCTGACCAAACTGCCCGCACTGGAGCTCGCCTGCATTGAGGCTGCCGCTGACCTCGGTGCCGACGCCGAACCCGTCACTGCGGACGCCCTCATCGACTACATTCTCGACTTACTCTCTCGAGCAGAAGTTCCCGCCAATCAACGGCCCACGGCCACACATATTCGGACAAGCCTCGATACCCTGCGCGAATACGGACTCATCTGGGGCAACGGCCCCGGCCCCCGCGGCACCTTCACCGGCAAGTCCACCCGCAAGAAGCCTCTGCCCTGGCAGGACTACTTCTGTCTCAGCGATGAGGTCGCCACCTCGTTGCCACCCGGCTGGTATCTTCTGCCCAATCCCGATGGCCCCAGCCGCAGCCAGCTACGCACGGCACTCACCAAGGTCACAGACAGGCAGCAGCGTCTCCTGGACACCCTCGCCAACTCCGGAGGTCTCGGCGTCACAAAGGACGCTCATCCGGATGCCGACCCCTCGCTGCCGGTCCCAGCGCTCATCAACGCCGAACTGCTCGAACGCATCGACGAGGGCACCGTCCGCCTACCCGCCACCGTTCGCGCGCTTATGCGTGGAGTCGGGCTTGCCGACGACGACGTCCCCCTGCGCCCCGAAACCCCCACTACCCATGTGGTTGCCAGCGGTAATGACCGTGCTGCCGCCACTGCCTGGGAAACTTTGCGACAGGCGACTGACCTCCTGGACCTACTGGGAACCAACCCCGCACCGACCTTGAAAAACGGTGTCATTGGAGTGCGGGAAACCCGCAATCTCATCGAGGAGCTCGGCGTCGACATCTCGGAGCTGGCTCGCGGCGTGGCTAACCTCGGTGCAGCGGGCCTGGTTCATGTCGGCACTCCGCATCCGCTGCCACTGCACGACACCGGTGGTGACTATTTCGCACCCACGCTGGCAGCCGACGGCTTCCTCGACGCCGATCTGGTTGACCGGTGGGTGAGCTTGACAGTCGGCACTCGCACTAGCGACGCAGCGCCCTGGCGGGTCGACCAGCTCAATGAGGAAGGCAAACGCATTGCTCTGCTCTCCCCACAAACTCGGCTCTCCGGGGTACCGTCAATCCGGGAAATGGTGCTGGCCTGCTGTGCGCAAGTGGCGTCGTCGGCAAGCGACAACGACGTCGTCGCCCTGACTGACCTGCGTGAATGCGCCGCCTACTACTACCCCATCACCAATGCGCGGTGCACGGACGAGGTGCTCAGTGGCGTGGTCGAGGAGCTGGTCGCCCTCGGCATCGTCGTGCGGGACCCGGGCGTGGAAACGATTTCCGTCGGCCTTAGCGACGTCGGCAAAGCCATGGTCGCGCTCATCGAATCCGGCACTGCCGAGGCCTTCGACGATCTGCGTGCCGCCTGTAACAACCTCTTGCCGCCGAACGCTTCGTACCTGATGGTCCAGGCGGACAACACCATCGTCGTGCCGGGCCCCGCATCCCCGGAGATGGAACGCATGCTCAGTTCGATTGCGCAGCTGGAATCTCCCGGCCTCGCCAGCGTCTACCGCGTGACCGAAGACAGCCTTCGCGATGCCCTCGACGCCGGCATCAACGCCGCCGATATCTCGGAGTTTCTCTCGCGCTACGCCGTCGGCGAGGTGCCGCAGTCCATTACCTATCTGCTTGACGACGTCGCCCGCCGCCACGGTCGTCTCCGCGGTGGCCCCGCAGCGTCGTTTATCCGCTGTGACGATCCGGCCCTGCTGGCCTCATTCCAGAGTCACCAGGCTGGACAAAGCCTGGCGTTGCGGAAGATTGCCGAAACGGTGCTGATTAGCCAGGCCCCGCTTGCCCAAGTGATTGAGACCGCTAGAAATGGGGGCTTTTCCATCATCGCCGAAGATGCAGAGGGTTTGGTGCTGGATCTCGGTCGCGCTCCCTGTCGCATTGAGGCACCAGCTCCGGTGCCCACCGCGCGTACAACGATGCCCGAACCGGAACGCATCAGCCAAGCGTTGACGGCTATTGCCGATGGCAACCGTGCTGCCGAGCACGCCGGTAGTTCCAGTGGCGCTACAGCCAGTGGCAGCACTGCTGGGGTCTCTGGCTCGGTTGCGGATTCGGCGACAGGTACGGGGACGGCTGCCGGTGCCAGCGCTAGCACCGGTGGCACGAGCGACTACGCCTCCGGCACCGAAGCATTCAAGCTTCTGCAGCGCGCGGCACGCCACGGTGACGACCTCTATTTGAGCTACGTTGACCGCAACGGCAAACCCGGCCGCAAGCGCGTGCGCCCAGTCACCGTCTCCGGTGGGCAGGTCGATGCTATCGACCCGGCCACCAGCCAAGTGCTGCGCTTCCTGCTGCATCGCATTACCGAAGTACATCCTGTCGACTAGGCGGCGGGCGCGGGGACCGTCGTAAAGCGATGCAAAAGCGAATGTGACGGTTCGGGATGATTCGAGCCCGTGGCGCATCTTCTGCGTAATCGTGGCAGAATTGACCTTTAGCTTATTTTTGGTCGAATGTCTGCGAGGCGAGGAAATAATGGGTTTCGGTACGGGTCCGCTGATCGTCCAATCGGATAAGACGGTGCTGCTGGAGGTCGATAATCCGGAGGCGGATGCGGCACGCGCGGCGCTGGCACCATTCGCGGAGCTCGAACGTGCTCCTGAACACGTGCACACCTACCGCATCACCCCGCTGGCGCTGTGGAATGCCCGCGCCGCCGGTCACGACGCGGAGCAGGTGGTCGACGTCCTCGAGCGCTTCTCCAAGTTCCCCGTCCCACAGCCCCTGCTTATCGACGTCGCGGAGACCATGGACCGCTACGGTCGCCTGAGCCTGACCAAGCATCCAGCTCACGGCCTTATTCTGGTCTCACACGACCCTGCGGTACTGGCCGAGGTGACCAAGCACAAAAAGATTCGCCCGATGCTCGGTGAGCAAATCGATGCCGACACCTGGACCGTGCACCCCTCCGAGCGAGGCCGAATCAAACAGGAGCTGCTGAAGGTCGGCTGGCCTGCCAATGACACCGCCGGCTACATCGACGGTGAGGCACACGCCATCGCTTGGCAGGATCAGGGCACTGGAGGTGACGACGCCTGGGAACTGCGCGACTACCAACGCATGGCGGCTGATTCCTTCCGTGAAGGCGGCTCCGGCGTCGTGGTGCTGCCCTGTGGCGCAGGCAAAACAATCGTCGGCGCAGCGGCCATGGTAGACGCGCAGCGCACCACTTTGATCCTGGTCACCAACACGGTTGCCGGTAGGCAGTGGCGCGACGAACTGCTGCGACGCACCTCGCTAACCGAGGACGAAATTGGCGAGTACTCCGGCGAAAAGAAGGAAATTCGCCCCGTCACCATTGCGACCTACCAAGTGGTCACACGCAAGACCAAGGGGGAATACCGCGCACTCGAGCTATTCGATTCCCGCGACTGGGGCCTCATCATCTACGACGAGGTCCACCTCCTGCCCGCTCCTGTGTTCCGAATGAGCGCGGATCTGCAGTCGCGCCGTCGACTGGGGCTCACCGCCACCCTGGTGCGCGAAGATGGGCGCGAGGGCGACGTCTTCAGCCTGATTGGCCCGAAGCGCTACGACGCCCCATGGAAGGACATCGAAGCCCAGGGCTGGATCGCACCGGCTGACTGCGTTGAGGTCCGCGTGACCCCGACCGAGTCCGAGCGCATGCTCTACGCCACGGCTGAGGCCTCCGACAGGTATCGCCTGGCCGCAACGACGCCGACGAAGATTCCCGTCGTTAAGCAAATCCTTGCCCGACACGAGGGCGAACCCGCTCTGGTGATTGGTGCCTACTTGGATCAGCTCGAAGAGATTGGCGAGGAACTGGGCGTCGATGTCATCGAAGGAAAGACGTCTAATGCCAAACGCGAGGAGCTCTTTGGGAAGTTCCGGCGCGGCGAGATCAACACGCTGGTGGTCTCCAAGGTTGCGAACTTCTCCATCGACCTTCCCGAAGCCTCTGTCGCCGTGCAAATTTCCGGCACCTTCGGTTCCCGACAGGAGGAGGCACAGCGTCTGGGGCGTCTCCTGCGCCCGAAGTCCGATGGTGGTGGCGCCGTCTTTTACTCGGTGGTGACTCGCGATACGCTCGATACTGAATATGCAGCTCATCGCCAGCGTTTCCTGGCGGAACAGGGCTACGCCTACCGAATCGTCGACGCAGATGAGTACCTCGGCCCAACCCTGCCCGGCGATTCCACCGCTAGCTCGGAATCCTAGAAAAATGGATAACTAAAGGACTGCCATGAACTTTCACTTCCCCGTCAACCGCGAGCACACCAACGCCAACAACGAGTACTACCGCGATGCCCGCCGACTGCTCATCTCCTCCGGCATTTTCTCTGCTCTGCTGCTCGTCGGCGCTGTGCTGGTTCTAGTAGTTTTCGACCGCACGCCGTTTGTTATCGGCAGCGCGGTTGTGCTTTTCGCCCTCGCGGTTCTCTACCTCGGCGTTACCTTCCAGGTGCGACGCGCAATCAAGGATCCGCAAGAGCTTTACGACGAATCCCCGCTGGTTCCGGCCATGATTGCGCGTGTGGATGAGCGAACCATGGTGCTGATGACTTTGGTGAACATGCGTAAAAACCCCTCCGATGGAGAGCCCGTCCCGGCCCTGGCTACACGTACTGTCACCACGATTTCGGGGGTTCCCCGCCGCGTGGGCGCGAAGGTGCCAGCTGTTGCTGTGGCCGGCACGCATAAGAGCCGCACCGAGTTCTACGATGAAATCACCCCAGTGCCCCTCGCGTGGTCCACTCCGGATAAGGCAGTCATCGCTCAAGCCCAGCGCAATATTCCGGTCAACGATTGGAATGTCCTCGAACGCAACATCGACCGGGTGGAAGAGGTCCACGCAACGAAGCGCAACCTCCTGCCGCTGAACTAGTCGGGGCCTGTTCACCCCCGGCCTTCTGGCACTGAGCTGTTCTAGCTCCGCCCCCGGTTTCCCTCACCGGCGCTCCCCTCCGCAGCGCTCACATGCACAGCGAGAGCGCCATTGGGAACTGAAACGGGTTGACTAGCTCTTGCCCCAGGACTCTTCGTTCTGCCGGTCAATCGCTTCTTTATCGTATTCACCTGTCGGGTCCTCTGGCAGCTCACGTTCCGTGTGAGTGGCCTCTAAAATGAACCGCGCCGCGTCCGTAATCTGCTCTCGCTGAACCTTTGGGACCGCAATCTGGTGAGTTGCCAAGAATTCCGCATGAGAGGCCTCTCCGCCCGCCTCCTCGACCTTCTTCAGGTACTCGGTAGCTGGACGAACGACAGTATCGCGGGTAGCTGCCTGAACGTGGACACGCATGCTTCGCGACGGCTCATGCAATCCCGGTGACACTTCCTTTGCCGAATCGTCAGAGGTGCCGAAAAATGCCTGCAACCACACCGCAGGCGCGCCACGCAAGTCTAGGGCCGGAGCAACGAGCAACAGAGCAACCGGCGTGTCCTGACTAATCTGGTCTACCGCGGAAACAACGTTGTGCCCGCCTGAAGAGACACCGTAGAGAACTATCGGGTTCTGATCGCTGATGGGCATTGCACCCAATTTCTGAAGCTGCAACGAATCATCTGCGACAGATGCGACTACCCGCACGATGTCATTGACGGCCTCAGATACCTTGTGCTCTGGTGCGAGCCGGTAATCCACATCCACAACAATTGCGCCCGATCGGGCTGCCAGGGCAGCCATATTTGGGCCGAAGGAATTCTCACGCAGACTGCCGTCACCCATCCAGAAAGCGCCACCGTGTGCGGCAACTACCACAGATCCGGTTGGATCCTTCGGAACAAAAACTCGAACCGGAACGCTAGGACTATCCCCCACCGTCGTATCCGTTACTTCAACCTTGCCATCGGCATACGCAAGGTATGGCGAAGAATGGTTGACGGCCGCCCCCAAGACCATCATCGAACCGTGAATAATAGCGTCGGGCATACGAGCACCGCGGTCATTGACTGACGCACGAGCCTTCCTGATGTCTTCTTCAGAGGCACCCAACGGGACAACCTCGCTCAAGTAGGAATAGGCCGAGACGTGTTCTTCAAGCCATTCAATAAGCTGTTGCAGCTTACCCTCTTCGGTCGTTACGGGAGTGAAGTTGTCTTGAGACTCGGCCTCAGAAGAATCGAGGTTAACCACGTCGGAGTTAGGTGTTTGATTAGTCATAGAAACAGTCTGCCACAGAGAACCCGTCAGGATTCACCAAGCTGGAAAACCGGGAATTTAATCGATCGGTTTTGCTAACTGAAAATCAACAGAATATTGGATGGCACAAAAATAGTACTTTGCGTCATTTATTCTGTTGAATGTTGTTTACTTGTGG
>NZ_KV836278.1:0-20078 GCF_001838325.1 Corynebacterium sp. HMSC074C05 | reverse complement strand
ACTCGCACAGTTTCACATTTGCAGCCCGTAAGTTTTTGGGTTAAGTAGCAAGAAGCATGTCCGGTCGGCGTGTGGCAGGGCATAAGGTTTGTCTCTTAACCCCAGGTTTTCGGCCGTCCTGCACGAGTCCGGCACCACACCATCCACCAGCTCGCCAGCAGCCGCACGCATCAGCCTCGCTAATCACACCCTCATTTCGCCAACCAAGCACAGGCAGCTACAACGATTGCCTCTGCTCCCCGGTCAAGAGTGGGGTGGAGCTCAGGGATGAAAGCTGGGTTGTGGTTGCCAACAGCGCTGCTCTCATCCGCGAAGCCGCCGAGCCACTAAGAGCTGCCTACGTCGTCACAAAGAACTTCTGGTTTCGCTCGCCACGGTAGGACTGGACGGTTGCAGTTGCGGCGATGATAGAGGCAACAATCAGCAGGCCAGCTGTAACCAAACCGAGCACCGACGAGTCTCCGTCGCGCACCTGGGAAATCGTTCCGACCAGAGTCATTGATGCATTAATGACAAAAACTGCCGCTGCCACGGACAGCACCGTGCGCGCTGCAGTCGATCCTTCAAGGAGTTTGCCAGCAAGCCACCAGCACGCAATCGCCGTTGCCGTCTGCGCGATAATCGCAAACGCGAAGCTCACAGCCAAGCTGGTCTGAGCAGCAGAAATCTCGATGTTGTTGGCCTTTGCCGCTTCCGTAACAGTCGCATCCCATTTCAATAGGGAACTGACCACGGTGAGGAGTAGCGCCGGGACGTAAACATATACCGCCAGCCGCCACCACCTAAAGGACTGCGCCGCATGGTAAGGAACGTCTTTAGCCGAATTGACTGCCATAACTCCACACTCTAAACCACGCTGTCGCGGCGCGAAACGTCACTGCTAGGTTGCACTTATCGCTTGCCGACGAGCAGATAGTCGGCAACCATCCAAAAAGCTAACTTTTATACAGCGCTGGTGCGGTGCGGGTCGGTGAAGTCGACACCTTGGGTTTCCCACACGCGACGCAGTTCGTCAACGCCCTTGGCGCGAGCAAGGGCAAGTTCGTTGGTTGTGGCCGGGACTGGCTGGAAGATCGTGACTTCGGTTTCCTCTACCACGACCGGCGGGATTTCTGCCTTGAGCAGCACAAAACCGGTGAAGCGCGATTGATCCCACAGTGGCTGGCCGAAGTCGATAAGTGCACCCTCGGTGAGGATGAGGCCTTCGATGCTTGGGGAAGCGGCAAGAATACCCAGCGGGCGGATGACTGCGTCCAGACCACCACGAATAGGCAAGATGAGCTCGGCACGCGGGCCAGAGTTGGTGTCCACCACCATTGCGGACGGATCTTGCATTGCCTCGGCACTGCAACCGAGTGTTGCGTAGGTGACAATCCGGCCTGTGTCAGGTCCGAAGCGCAGCATCTTCAGCGGAGCAGAGCCGAGGAAGGTCAGCTGGGCTTCGCCGGGGTTGGACTCTTCAAAGTAGGAGGTAAATGCTGCTCGGACGGCTTTGATAATCGCATTGCCATCAGGGCCGGCGGGAGGGATGGGGCCGGTTAAGTTATCGAACACGAACGGTACTCCTTTGTTGAGGTGGTAGTTCTAGGCTGCAGGCGAAAGCTCAACAGCATCAGCCCACGTCGCTTCGAGGTTCAAAGTCTGCATCCACGCATCAATGTTGTCACCGTGTGCAGCGATTGCGGCGCGTGCAGTCAGCGTGGTCTCGATAGCGAACTCGGTGAGTTCATCGCTAATCAGTCCCTGAGTGTGGGCCGCGACGAGCTCGTCGACATCTTCAACTCGAATCTGTGTGGCCGCATCGACAGGTAGGGGAGCTATCGCCTCAGGGGCGGTCGGTGCCTGCAGGATGTCGAGATACAAATCGGTCATACGCCAGCACTGCGGATCAGTCCGGTCGATGCTGACAATATCGACGTAGCGTTGGTGTTCCACCTTCACGCCCGGGCGGAAGTGATAAATGCTGATGCGCAACCCTTCGTCGGCAAGCAGGAATGACTCAAGATATCCAAACTTTGGATGATCCATCCCACGGCGCATATAGAGGCGGCTGGGTGTGAGAGTTCGGAACTCGTCGACTTTGCGCTGAAAGCCCTTGGGGTCGGTGTTGACCATTTCACGTAGGTCAAAGGTCTCGACTTTTGGAGGATGTGTGTCCTGACTCGAGCGAATTGGGGAGAGTGCAGGAGCTGCCGCGGTCGAAGCCGAAGTGGCCGGTGAAGTGGACATGCGAATACCTTAACGTGTGGGGGCTGCCTTTTTGGGCATAGAAAAGCCCTTTCTGCATACGTGATGCAAAAAGGGCTAGGGGAGAACTAGAAAAACTTAGTTCAGGCCGACCGGGAAGACACCGGCGGTCGGGGTGTAGCTGCAGTTGGTCGGACCAGGCTCTTCCTGAGTGGTGATACCGCCCTGCATGACAGCGATGACCAAGCCCTTGCCCGTGTCAGCGGTGCCGTTGACAGCGCCCGGGCCCTCCTCGGCGTTGATGCCATTGTTCTGCAGGGTGGTCTTGCCGTACTTGCCGTTGGCAACGTTGACCCAGTAGACGTTCATCTCGGTGTTCTGTTCCTTAGCCAGCTGCTTGGTGCCCAGGCCAGTGAAGACGAAGCCAAGCTGGTTCTCCGGAACGCCAGGCAGCGGCAGGTCAGCCGGACCCGGAACGGAGGTGGCCATACCGATGGAGCGGCTTTCGCCACCGATGCACTTGTCAGCCACGGTCGGCAGCAGGAACTGGTTGGTCTTCGGGGCGCCTTCCGGAACCTTGAAGCCCGGCTCGCCATCGCCCTCGCCAGTCAGGAAGTCAATTCCCTTGTTCAGTGCGCTTGAAATTTCCTCAGGAACGCCTGGGGAGTTAATGATGTCGCGCGCGTTGCCGTAAAGATCCGGCGAAGCGATGTTCAGGGAGTCCAGCGAGGGGGAAGCAGAAGCGGCGGGAGTCATGCCCGCAGTGAGAATTGCAGCTGCACCCAAGGTCGCTGCGGCACGGCGCAGGAAGGAGCGTCCAGTCGAAACCACGGTGAAGTACCTCTCATTCGTGGGCTATTGGAGTCGGAATCAAAATTTCGGAATCGTTGCTCATCTTAGAACGACTCCAACGTGAATTGGAAAGATTTGAAAAAGAAATGTTCAGAATCTTCTCAGGAGATTAACGCATGGGTTCCCGCGTGTCGCAAGTCAACCAGAGTGGATGAAGGTGTAGAAAGAGATGATTGTGAAAATTGAGGCGCACTGCATGCTTATGGGGTTAATGGCGTTTCGCAGCGTGTAAGCGGGTGGAGTCAAGTCTCATCCCGTGGGGTTACAACTATGGCATTTGGTCACATCTATCACATGGCGGGCTGAGAGGTTGCCGTCGTGAAGCGTTGTGGTGTGGGCGGATATGCCGTTATGGCTGTCGGCAAAGCGGGGGTGGGGCAAGGGGGTAATTTATGCCTAGGGGCGGCGGGGCAGTGCCACTTTGCATGACGGATAGGTGCTCGGGGTTGCGGGAAGCTCTGCGAGATGTGCAGGGCCATTAAGAAGGAGTACACTGTAGAACGCTTTATTACGCGTTGATGCGGGGCGTTAAAGGCAGTCGCAAAGACAGTCCTTTAGGGCAAGGCCGTATCTTTTTCTTTTAGTCCTCTTAGCTTGTTAGGAGCTATCCGCCTGTGAGCGATACCGAGTTCCGTAATGTCGCCATTGTCGCGCACGTCGACCATGGCAAGACCACTCTCGTGAACGCCATGCTGGAGCAGTCCGGCGTTTTCAGCGACCACGAAGAAGTTGCAGACCGAGTGATGGACTCTGGTGACCTTGAAAAGGAAAAGGGCATCACCATCTTGGCGAAGAACACCGCTATTCGCCGAAAAGGTGAGGGAAAGAACGGCGAAGATCTCATCATCAACGTCATTGACACCCCTGGCCACGCCGACTTCGGTGGTGAGGTGGAGCGAGCGCTGTCCATGGTTGACGGCGTAGTGCTGCTGATTGACTCTTCCGAAGGTCCGTTGCCACAGACTCGCTTCGTGCTGGGCAAGGCCCTGGCTGCGTCCATGCCGGTAATCATTGTGGTCAACAAGACCGACCGCCCAGATGCACGTATCGACGAGGTTGTTGAGGAAGCCCAGGATCTGCTGCTAGAGCTAGCCTCTACCCTGGAAGACCCGGAAGCTGCTGAGGTTGCTGAGCGCAACCTTGAGCTGCCGGTTCTCTATGCTTCCGGTCGTGCCGGTAAGGCTTCGACGGAGAACCCGGGTAACGGCAACTTGCCGGAGTCTGAGAACCTGCAGCCGCTGTTCGACGTCATCACCGAGGTGCTCCCGGAGCCGTCCGCTGAGATTGATGCCCCGCTGCAGGCGCAGGTTACTAACCTGGACTCCAGCTCCTTCCTTGGTCGAATTGGCCTGATTCGTATTCACAAGGGCCGTATCCGCAAGGGACAGCAGATTTCGTGGATTCACTATGACTCTGATGGCAATGAGCACATCAAGAACGCGAAGGTCGCGGAGCTGTTGCGTACCGTCGGCGTGACCCGTGTTCCTGCTGAAGAGGCCATTGCAGGTGACATCGCTGCTATCTCCGGTATCGATGAGGTCATGATCGGTGACTCTCTCTGTGATGCTGAGCACCCGGATCCGCTGCCACGCATTCTGGTCGATGAGCCGGCTATCTCCATGACGATCGGTGTGAACACCTCGCCACTGGCAGGCCAGGGTGGTGGCGATAAGCTGACCGCTCGTATGGTCAAGGCCCGCCTGGACCAGGAGCTGATCGGTAACGTCTCGCTGCGCGTGCTGCCGACCGAACGCCCGGATGCCTGGGAGGTGCAGGGCCGTGGTGAAATGGCGCTGTCCGTTCTGGTTGAAACTATGCGTCGTGAGGGCTTTGAGCTGACCGTCGGTAAGCCGCAGGTTGTTACCAAGACCGTCGATGGCAAGGTTCAGGAGCCGTACGAGCACCTGACCATCGATGTTCCAGAAGAGCACCTGGGTGCGGTCACGCAGCTGATGGCGGCTCGTAAGGGACGCATGGAACAGATGGGTAACCAGGGCACCGGTTGGGTGCGCATGGAATTCCTGATTCCGTCCCGCGGCCTGATTGGCTTCCGCACCACTTTCATGACGGAGACCAAGGGCACCGGTATCGCCAACCACTACTCGGCCGGTTACGGCGAGTGGGCAGGCGAGATTAAGGACCGCCCGACTGGTTCGCTGGTGGCTGACCGTACTGGCCAGATCACCGCTTACGCGCTGATTCAGCTTTCTGACCGCGGCACCTTCTTCGTCGAGCCGGGTGACCAGGCTTACGAGGGCATGGTCGTTGGCCAGAATCCGCGTGATGAGGACATGGACATCAACATCACCAAGGAAAAGAAGCTGACGAATATGCGCGCAGCTTCGGCTGATGCGACCGTGACTCTGGAGAAGGCTCACAAGCTCTCCCTCGATGAGGCTATGGAGTTCTGTGGCGCTGACGAGTGTGTTGAGGTCACCCCGGAGGGCATTCGCGTACGCAAGCAGATCCTCAGCGCCACCGATCGCGCTCGCGCCCGTTCCCGCGCGAAGGCAATGAATAAGAAGTAATTCGGGTTACTAGAAGACTGGGCGACCTGGAAAACCAGTCTCGGGGTAACTGACTCGGCCAGGTGTCGAGTAATCTCGTGAATATGTTTATTCGCAGCCGTCGTCACGCAGCTTCTCGTCGATTTTTCGTAGCATCGACACTCTGCGTGACGGCGGCTTTGGCGTCCTCGTGCATGGCTCGCCCGTCCGACGCTCCGACTGTGCCCGGGCAGCAGGAAGTGCCGGTACAGCAGGAAGACACCGCTGACCAGGCTAAAAAGATGCGTGAAGTCACGGTCGGTGTCGACGAGTTTGTCGAAGGCTTCAATCCGCATTTGCTTGCCGACGTCTCCCCAGTGACCAGCCTGGTAGCGCGACTGACACTGCCCAGTGTTTTCACCCCCGCGCCAGTTGAGGGCGAGGCTGGTGACGCTACTGCCTCCGCGCAAGCTCCCGGAGTGGTGGATAACGCTGCCAATGCCCGTTTGGCAGGTGCTCCTCAGTGGCTGCTCAACTCCGATTTATTGGATTCCGTGCAGGTCATCAGGAATGATGACAGCAAAGACGGCGACACCAGTAATGGAGCTGGAAGCTGGAAAGCAGCCGATGTTGACATCACGGATCCGACGGTAGCGGCAGAGCATGTCCGCTACCGCATTCGAAAGGGGGCGCAGTGGAGCGATGGCACGCCCATCAGCGGCGAGGACTTCCGCTATCTGCATTCCCAAGTCACGTCCACTCCAGGATCGTTGGATACAGCAACCTATGAGCTGATTAAATCCATTGATGTCTCTGACGGGGGCCGTCAGATTGATGTGATGTTCACTCAGCCGATTACGCATTGGCAGCGACTGTTTGCGCATCTCTTGCCGGCGCATCTGATGCGGTCGAACACTGATGGTTTTTCCGAAGGGCTGGCCAGTCGTTTCCCAGCTTCCGGTGGGCAGTACACCGTCGAGTCGATGGATGTCGGCCGCAACATTATTCGACTGGTTCGAAATGACCGCTACTGGGGTGAGCAGCCAGCGGCCTCAGAGATTATTACGCTGCGTGCCATGCGTAGTGCCATCGATGGTGCGGAGCAACTGCGTTCGAAGCAGATCCAGGCTGTGCAGGTCCGTCCTACGGAGACATCTGAGCTGACGTATGGTCTGGTCCCCGGTGTTGCTGAGTTTTTCCATGAGCCAAACCGGGAACTGGTTTTCAGTACCAATCTCGCGTCGAATAGGCTTGCCGACGAGTCCGTCCGCCGGGCCATTCTGAGCAGCATCAACGTTGCAGAGGTCTCAGAGGTGGCCACCGGCCGCCGAATTGCGGGTGGTTCTGGTGACGGTGGTGACCAGGAGCGATTCGAGACACCACAGGCTGGTTTTACTGAGGACAATCCGCTACGAATTGGCATCATCAGCGACGGTATAGCGGCACGCGCTGCGGCTTTTGCGGTCGCTGACCAGTTGACTGCAGCTGGTATCCCCGCCACCGTTGTTTCGTATTCTCCGGCGGACATGCTGCGGTCTTCGTTGCCCTACGGAACTGTCGATGCCGTGGTGGCATGGGCAGAGCAGCCCAATTCTGTCCAGGCGGCCCGGGAACGCTATGTGTGTACGGAAGGCTCGGTCAGTTCGCTGCCGCCGAAGGACCTGGACGAAGCGGGCGCAGAGTCGGCTGCTGAGTCTGAGTCCGAGTCTGATTCTGAGCTCGTCGATAGTTCGACAAGGCCTGCGCCAAGTGGAGATCGGGAAAAGAGTGCTGAAGAGCAGGGCTCGTTGGACGGGACAACACCATCTGAACAGTCCAAATCTTCTACCTCAGCGGAGCCGGCTGACCTAAATGGAGTACCAGTTGCTCCGAAATCGGCTGCTCGGAGCGAGAATCTCTCCGGTCTTTGTGACCCACAGATTGATGAGCTGCTCGCTCCCGACAGTTCTGCGTTGCCCGCTGAACTCGCCGATATCATTGCTGGCCACAGTATCGAGCTGACCTTGGTGAAAGACGGCTTGCTGACGGTGGTCAGCCCGGAAATTACAATTACCGGGAGGAGGGACTCTTCGCAGTGGACCGATGACCCAGTGTTGGGCCGCCTCGGTGTTCTGGGCGAGGTTCGCCGTGTCTCGACACAGAGTGGGGCTCGAGAATCGTCTGAGAATTCTCAGACGAGAGATAATCCGCGCGAAGATACAGAGCAGGACGGTTCGGGTCAGAACCAAGATGGCCGCGATAACATCGACCAGGAGAACAAGGGGAAGTAAGAAAGTCCGTGAAGTTACTTTTTGTTCACGCACATCCAGATGACGAGTCCATTTGGACAGGTGGTTTGATTGCGGCTGCCGCGCGTTCCGGAGCGTCGGTAAGCGTAGTGACCTGCACGATGGGCGAGCTGGGAGAGGTCATCGGTGCGCCGTACCAGGGGCTAGTTGCTGATGAAGCCGACCAGTTGGGCGGTTTCCGCGTCGCCGAGTTGCGCTCGGCGCTGCGTGCGTTAGGCGCCAACGGTCCTGATAACGCGCCGCGGTTCCTCGGCGGCGCTGGACGTTGGCGTGACTCCGGGATGGCCGGTGACAAGGGCAATGAGCATCCGCGTGCCTTCGTGAACTCAGGTGATGAGGCGGTCGCCCAGCTTCGCACCATCCTCGATGAGCTGCAGCCAGACCTGGTCATTACCTACGATGCCGATGGTGGCTATGGGCATCCGGACCACATTCGTGCGCACGATATCACTGTCGCGGCGTGCGGAAATCGCTTTCCGACGCTGTGGGCGGTCACCGATCGTGAGGCAATGGCGGCGGGGCTGGATGCCATTACCGTGGTACCGGAGAGCTGGCAGTCGTGCGATGTCGACGACTTCGCCACCGTGACTGGCCATTTCGAGGTTCAGCTGGATGACGCCGCTGTGGCTGCCAAGGTTGAGGCCATGCGCGCGCATGCGACGCAGGTGTGGTTCGCCGATGGTTCCGTCAGCGAGGTTAATCCGGATGCTGTCTATGGGCAGACCGATGGCTCTGGTCGTGCGCGAGCCGTATGGGCGTTTTCCAATTTGCTGTGTCAGCCGGTGACGCCGACTGAGGCATACCGTTTTGGTACGGCGACCGCTGCGTCTATGGAAGCGCTAGGGGAGCTGGTGAATATCCAATTACTGTCGGAGCCGGTAGCGAGCGTCGACTCGGTACCGGGCGTGGATCTGGCGGCGGAGGGGAGTGCGGACGATGAGTGACCTTCAACCTCACGAAAGCGAAGACTTGATTAACGCTGCTGGCGGAAAGTTGAAAAACGAGCGCTTGAGTATTGAAAAGCGCACGTTTGGAGATGAGCGCTATTGGGGCGACCCGGAACGTTCGCAGCCACGTGAGAACTTCCATCAGGGTGAAGTCACGGTAGCGCTGGTCTGGCTGTCGCTGGCTGCGCTGGCAGCGCTGGTGATTGAGGTAGTTTTCCTCGGAGCGTGGATTACCATCGGCTCGGTTGCTATTCCGTTGCCGTGGACTATTCCGTTGGCCTATATTGCCAATCTGGTTATCACCAATACAGCGTTGCTGTGGACTCGTGATCGCTCTAAAGCTGCGATTCCGACTGTCATTTGGGTGCTGGGCTTTGCAGGCATTTTGCTGTGGGCAGTGCTGCCCTTCGGTGGTGATTTGGCAATGGGGCAGTGGTTGCGAACAGTTCTGCTGCTTGTTTGTGGTGTGCTGGGCGGTGCCTGGCCACTGCGCCACCTGCGGGCGCTCTAGCGGAAACTGCAGCGAAAACGGGAGCGGATGCTGCAGGAGGCGGTGAGGAACTGATGCAGGGCAAGCCTGCATCAATGTGGACCTTTCTGGAGCCAGTTGAAAACAACACCTACGTTGGGTGTAGACTCCAATCTGAATATACCGCTCTGTCTATTTTGCTCTGTTTCTCGTTGGAACGGCATAATCGACAGATAGCGAAAGCCTCATCCCATATCTTGTGAGAAAGGTTCTTAAACCTAAAACCATGACTTACATCATTGCCCAGCCATGTGTTGACGTCCTCGACCGTGCCTGTGTTGAAGAATGCCCGGTTGACTGCATTTACGAGGGTAAGCGCATGCTCTACATTCATCCTGATGAGTGCGTGGACTGTGGCGCTTGTGAACCGGTCTGCCCAGTCGAGGCCATCTTCTACGAGGACGATGTTCCGGATGAGTGGGTTGAATTCATCGATGCCAATGTCGACTGGTTCGATGAGCTGGGTTCCCCGGGCGGTGCCGCCAAGCTCGGCCCCCAGGACTTCGATGTGCCGTTCGTGGCAGCTCTGCCGCCGCAGGCAGAAGACTAAAGCCACAGAGGACTAAACCTATTTCTTTCCCGGGAAGGATTTCATCACCGCCCATGTCAGCTGCCCGCAAGCGCGTAACTCCCGGTTCTCTTTTGCCTCAGTTTCCGTGGGATTCTCTCACGCAGGCGAAAGCCACTGCGGCTGCGCATGAAGAGGGCATGGTGAATCTCTCGGTCGGCACACCGGTCGATGAAGTCGCTCCGATAATCCGGCAGGGCCTTTCCGAAGGTGCTGCTGCACCGGGTTACCCTCAGACCGTCGGTACGCCTGAGTTACGCGCGGCGATTGTTGCAGCGATGGCGCGGCGTTACGGCGTGACGGGACTGGAGTCAGCGGTCAACGGCGGCAATGTGCTTCCGGTCATCGGTACCAAAGAAGCGATTGGCTGGCTTCCCTTCCTCCTTGGCGTAGGTGCGGGGCATACCGTCGTCATTCCGGAACTGGCATATCCCACGTACGAGGTCGGCGTACGCATTGTGGGCGCTGAGCTGCTGCGTGCGGACTCGCTGACACAAATCGGCCCCGCCTCGCCGACACTGATGTTCATCAATTCCCCGGGCAACCCCAACGGCAAGGTCCTCGGTGTTGAACACCTGCGCAAGGTGGTTGAGTGGGCTCGTGCTCGGGACGTCATCGTCGCCTCTGACGAGTGCTACCTGGGGCTCGGTTGGACTGAACAGCCAGTCAGTATTCTCGACCCGCGAGTGTGCGACGGTGATTTCACCAACCTGCTGGCTATCCACTCACTGTCCAAGACGTCGAACATGGCGTCGTACCGCACCGGCTGGTTCGCCGGCGATGCGGACCTTATTGCCGAGCTGGTTTCCGTGCGCCGTCACATGGGGCTGATGATGCCGGGACCCATCCAGCACGCCACGATCGCCGCGCTTAACGACGACTCCCACGAGGCCGAACAAAAGCAGCGCTACAGTGACCGCCGTGAGATTCTGCGCGATGCACTGGTAGCCGCAGGTTTTCGTGTCGATGACTCCGAGGGCGGGCTCTATCTGTGGGTTACTCGCGGGGAAGACTGCTGGCAGACGGTTGATTGGCTGGCCGAACGCGGCATCCTGGTCGCGCCGGGTAGCTTCTACGGCCCCAAGGGTGCGCAGCACGTGCGGGTGGGGCTCACAGCGACGCTCAACGATATCGAAGTGGCCGCGGCGCGCATTCGCGGCTAGCCCGGCCAGATGTGCTTGTCCGAGTAGCCCGGATGCTGCAAACGGTGCCGACATCGGCATAGACCAAATCATAAAAAGAGGAGTGTGCCGTGGGACGTGCCGCAGGCAACCGCGATGCCTGGTGGGGACTTGAGAAGAACCGTCAGGCAGCGCAAGTCGATGCCGCCGCTCACGAGCGCGAGGAGTACATCCCCTTTGAGCCGGTAATTGTGGCCGGCACTGATGAGTTTTTGGTCGTAGACAAGCCACCTTTTCTGCCAGCAACCCCCAATGGCCGCATCGTAGCCAATACCGTGCAGGAGCGCCTCCGACGTAGTCTCGGGGAATCGGAGATTGTGGCCGTTCACCGTCTGGACCTGCTGACCAGCGGGCTGCTGTTGCTCTCTCGGAATCCGGCTACCCGTGTGCGCTACCAGCAGCTTTTCCAAAACCAGGAAATCACCAAAGAATACGAATGCCTCACCGTGATGCCTGATGATTGGCATGCGGGAGAAAGCAGGGAAGTCACACTCCTGCTCGACCCCAACCCGGCAGAGCGCGGAGTAAAAGTTGTGGAGATCAATGATCCCGCACGCGCCGCTGCGAAGAATCCCAAGCGCAAGCTCGCACACACAACAGTGACCTTCCTAGGCCCGGTAGCAGCGGATATCGGCGATGTGCTGGCGAGCAGCCGTGGCGGTGGTGCGACCAGCGCCAGCATTCCGCTGCATGCAGTCGGCTGTGGTTGCGGGCATTGCGGCAGCCGCATGCAGGTGGGGCACTGGCGGCTACAGCCCCATACGGGCCGCACACATCAGCTGCGGGCGACGATGGACTGGCTAGGCTATCCCATTCTCGGTGAGGACACTTATGGCCGAGAGGTTGGGACGCAGGAGCCGTCGGCAAGCGCGGGCAGCGCGCCAAAGTACACGCCGCAGTTGCGCCTGACGGCGACCGCATTGGCGTTCATCGACCCCGTCACTGGTGAGCGATGTGCCTACCGGAGCGCGCGGAATATTTCGGCCCCGGCAGACGTGCCGACCACCGTTAGTTAGCGTGTAGTTCGGCGCTGAGCTTCACCTTTTCGGCAGCCCACGGCACAACCTCGACTGCACCAGAGAGTGAATTGCGGCGGAAGAGCATATTCGATCCGCCCGAAAGCTCGCGGGCCTTGAGCGTCTTCTTCACGCCGTCCAGGGCAACGTGACACTTGGTGCCGGCGGTGATGTAGAGCCCGGCTTCCAGTACGCAGTCATCGCCGAGCGAGATGCCGAGTCCAGCGTTCGCACCGAGTAGGCATCGCTTGCCGACGGACACAACTTCCTTACCTCCGCCGGATAGTGTGCCCATGATGGACGCTCCACCGCCGATATCGGAGCCGTCGTCGACGATGACGCCCTGGGAGATACGGCCTTCCACCATGGAGTGTCCAAGCGTGCCTGCGTTGAAGTTGACGAAGCCCTCGTGCATGACTGTGGTGCCCTCTGCGAGGTGGGCTCCAAGGCGCACGCGGTCAGCGTCACCGATGCGGACTCCGGTGGGAGTGACGTAGTCGACCATGCGGGGGAATTTATCGATGGAGTAGACGGTGACAGGTCCGCGGCGTGACAGCTTGGCTCGGGTTACCTCGAAGCCTTCGACAGCACAGGGGCCAAAATTGGTCCACACCACATTGTTGAGCTTGCCGAAGATGCCGTCCAGGTTGATGCTGTTGGGCACAACCAGACGGTGGGAGAGCAGATGGAGGCGCAGGTAGGCATCGATGGTGTCGATCGGTGCGTCATCGAGTGAAGCGATGGTAGCTGTGACCAGACGGCGTGTGGTACCGCGGTCCGCATCGGCTACGGCCAGGTCTGCGAGGTAGGTGAAATCTTCGGGGAGCGCGTCGGTGTCAATGGTTCCGGTCGTGGTGGAGGTTGCCGTGCCCTCTTCGATGAGCTTGGGGGCGGGGAACCAGACGTCGAGAACAGTATCGTTGTTAAAAGTGGCAATGCCGGTAGCTTGTGCTCCAAATTCCATGGAAAACAGGCTACCGGCATATCCCTATCTATGAAAAGTGTTCCGCAAATGTGTAGCAAGGAAGTGTTCGGATAGGGGGAGCAGGGTGGTTAGACCCTGCGATTAGTTGTCATGGGCTAGTTGCTATCGCTGGACTCGAAGGCCTCGCGGGCCGCGGTGCGGCTCTTCTTAGTTAGTGCAGCGAGCACCGCAAGGAACGCAGTGACACATACTACGGCGATAACCTGCTGGCGAGCGCCAGGATCGGTGAGCATGCCAACAGCAAGGCCCAGGATCAGGATGACCGCTACCCAGGACAGTGCCGGGTAGGCCCACATGCGAACGGAAAGCTCGTTGTTGGCCTCCATCTGCGGGCGCAGTTTAATCTCGGACAGGGCAATGACCAGCCAAATCACCAGCAAGCAGCCGCCGACAGCGTTCAGCAGGAAGACCAGGACACTCGAGCCGTCGAAGACAACCTGCAGGCCAACAGAGACGAAGGCGAAGACCATCGACATGATGACCGCACGGTTCGGAACTGCGTGCTCATTGGTGTGGGCGAAGAAGCGCGGTGCCTCACCGCGGGTGGACATCGAGTAGACCAGGCGAGAGGTGGCGTAGATCTGAGCGTTGAATGCGGACAGCAGCGCCAGAACGATAATGGCCTCCATGAAGCCAACGGCACCTGGAATGCTCGCCTGCTTTAGAACCTGGGTGAACGGCGACTCAGCTGCGGAGTCAGCGCCATCGATTTGGGAGTACGGCAACAGCAGGATGATGACGGTCACGCAGCCCAGGTAGAACACAGAGATACGGAAGATTACCGAGCGGACAGCAGCAGCGATGGAGCGCTGCGGATCCTCGGCCTCAGCAGCGGCAATCGTGACAATCTCGATACCGCCGAAGGCGAAGGCCACAGCCAACAGACCAGCGGCAATGCCGGACACGCCATTCGGGAGGAATCCGGATTCGGCAATATGCGTCGTACCGACGAAGCTGGTACCTGGCAGCAGACCGAAGAAAAGAAGAACGCCAATAACCAAGAACGCGATAATCACCGCGACCTTGATGAACGCGAACCAGAACTCAAACTCGCCGAAACCGCGCACATTCGCCAAATTCACTACAGCGAAGAAGACAACACAGATCAGGCCTGGAATCCAGCCCGGAATACCGAACCACGCACCCATGATGGCACCGGCGCCAGTGATTTCAGCACCGAGCACCATGATGAGCATGAACCAGTAGAGCCATCCGAGGACAAAGCCAGCCGAAGAACCAAAGGCCATCTCAGCATAGGTGGAGAAGCTACCCGGTGTCGGGCGGGCAGCGGCCATCTCGCCGAGCATCTGCATGACGAGGACGACAATGAAGCCAGCGATGACATAGGAAATGAGAACACCCGGGCCAGCTGCCTTAATGCCGACGCCCGTACCAAGGAAAAGACCGGCACCGATTGCGGAGCCAAGACCCATCATGGTCAGGTGTCGAACCTGCAGCCCCTTGCCCAGCTGAGTTGTCTCGCCGGAGGTGGAGGTAATTTGCGATTCGGTCATGTCGCAAACATTACCTCGCTGATAACAGGGGCAATAACCGTATTACGGGTTTACCCCCATTCACCGTTTCGGGGCCCATTAATGTGCCTTCAAGACACCTAAAGTAGGTTATCCGGCCAGCTCATCCGGCACGTCGGCAAGCTGAGTGAAAGTAGCGGCACCTTCGTCATTGCCCGGGCGTTCCGTGCGGCGGACGCACACCGCCGAGTGGTCCGGGTGATGGTAGAAGTGCATATTGTTGCGGCCGGAGATTTCCCATGCCTGAATACGGCGGTTCTCCGCGGGGACATCGATGGGCGTATCGGGGGCAATGAGGATGCTTCGGTCAATAATGCAGTCATTACCGAGGCTGACGCCGACGGTGCCGGCCGCGATATCGATGTGGCAGCGCTCGCCAACCGTGAGCGGCTTACGCTGACCGGAATCGTCGTGAGCGGCAATGATGGAGGCCGACAGCCCCACCTTCGTGTGCGCGCCAATGACAACACCGGAGGATAGACGTCCCTCAATCTTGCATGGGCCCAGAGTGCCCGAGTTCAGCGAGACAAATCCCTCGCGCAGTACTGACGTACCCGGTGCCAGATAAGCGCCCAACCGCACGCGCTCGGCCTCTGCAATGCGGACACCTGCGGGCAGCACATAGTCGACCATGCGCGGCATACGGTCGATGGCGTAGACGTGAATCAGGCCGCGGACGCGCAAGTGGGTACGCAGTTGCTCGAAGTTGTCCGGCAGGCATGGCCCCTTGTTGGTCCACGCCACGACATGGAGCAGCTCGTAGAGCCCCTTGGTGTTTAGCTGGTGCGGCTTGACCAAGCGGTGGGAGAGCAGATGCAGGCGCAGGTAGGCATCGTGCGGGTCGACAGCCGGCTTGGACAAATCCTCAATAGACGTGCGCACTGCCACCTGCTCCACGCGGCGATCCTCGTCCAAAATCACCTGACGAAGCAGCTGCGGGGTCAAATCAGCGGCGCCGAGCCGGTGAGTGCTCGACTCTACGACCTCATCGCTTAACTGAGGTGCGGGAAACCAAGTATCGAGAACTGTACCGTCCATTGCGATGTTGGCGATTCCCGTAGCGACAGCGCCAGATGTAATCATGATTCTTAATATTAGTATCCCTTAGAGGAATCTTCGCGGAAGGATGAACTATGCCCCTAGCTGGCCTTGAAAGCACACAGAAAATGAAGCAGTGGTTCTTAGTTAGCCTCATCATTGCTGTCAGTGTGCTCGGACTCGGCTTCGTCCTGGCCCTGCCGGTGGTCTTCTATGTCGGATTCGCACTGCTGAGTGCTTGGATTCTCGCCGTAGCCAGCTTCTTTGGTTTCGTTTTGCCGCCGCGAGCAATGCCAATTGGCGCAGTCGGTGTGGTGATTGCCGCAGTGGTTGCGCTCATCGCGCCGAACCGTCTGGTGCTGGTCATCGCAGTTGCCATCGCAGTGGGGCTCGGTGGTGGCATGATCGCCCGTCTTCTGCTGGAGCGCAAGAACCGCGATCAGCAGGCACGCATCGACGCTCTGCCGATGTGGGAGCGCGATGAGCTGGGCGATGTCGCCGAAACGCTTCGTCCTGCTTATCGACGAGACATCGATCCCACTCCAGTGCAGCTGCCACATGCAACGGCCAAGATTGTCGCGGCCGTCTGCAAGCCGTTGGCCGGTTCTACAGTGATTGTCAGCACGAATGAGCTGCGTCCGGTGATTGCGGTCTATGGCTCCCGTGTGGCTGTGGTCTATGGACCCGGCGCGGGCGTTGTCGAGGAAGAAAGCGGCAACGGAGAGGTGACCGATAATGCGGGGGAGGAGCGGGCGCTGGGGTCGTCGGCAAGCGAAACTCCGGAGGAAATCATTGCCCAAACTCTCCCGGAAGGAGCGAAAACCCTGGTCTTTGAGGTGGCTGATGGGCTTAAGCGTCCGGCGGAGGGGAGAATTGGTGTGACCTCCGCCGAACCGCATGAGCTGGCGCTGTTCCTCGGCGGTGGCACGCCTGCCAATGGGGATGCGATCAATGGTCGTGCGGCGCATATTCATCACAAAATTCTGGTTTCGCTGGCGCACAATGGTTTGTACGCTTAATTGATGTGAAATCGAAGTTAAATCTGCTCCAAGATCCTGTAGACCTCACGGCGGCACTGGTGGACATCGAATCGGTGTCCCACAATGAGACCGCGATTGCGGATGCCGTCGAGGTGGCATTGCGTGAGGTAGCGCAGGCAGATAAGTCGATTGAGGTCCTGCGCATCGATAACAACGTGATTGCACGGACTCATCGTGGATTGCCGCAGCGTGTGATTCTGGCCGGGCACCTGGATACGGTGCCGACTGCGGACAATGTGCCTTCGACGCGTGGGGTAGACGCGCAGGGGAGAGACACGCTCTTTGGCTGCGGAACTGTGGATATGAAAAGCGGGGACGCGGTCTATCTGCATGCTTTTGCGACGCTAGCGGCAAGCCAGGAGCTGCAGCGCGACCTGACGCTCATCATGTACGAATGCGAAGAAATCGCCGCGGAGTTCAACGGGTTGCGGCACTTGAGTGAGTCGCATCCGGAGCTTCTGACTGGCGATGTCGCTCTGCTGGGCGAGCCCAGCGGCAATGTCATCGAAGCCGGTTGCCAGGGCTCTATTCGCCTGCGTTTGACCGCTCACGGCACACGTGCGCACTCGGCTAGGGCGTGGCTCGGCGACAATGCCGTGCACAAGTTAGCGCCGGTGCTGTCGAGGATTGCCGCCTATGAGCCGCAGACTGTGGACATCGACGGGTTGGCCTATCGCGAAGGGCTCAACGTCGTCTGGCTGGAGGCCGGGGTTGCTACCAATACGCTTCCCGACGAGGCGGTGCTGCGAGTCAACTTCCGATTCGCGCCCAACCGCAGCGCCGATGAGGCCATGGCGCACTTCCGAGAGGTGCTGGGGCTCGACGAGTTCGCGCCCGAGGACCTCACCGTCGATGTCGAGGATGTGAGCCCTGGGGCGCTGCCTGGACTGCATGCGGCGGCTGCGAAGGAGTTGGTTGCGGTCGCAGGCGACGTCGTAAAGCCCAAGTTTGGGTGGACCGATGTGGCGCGTTTTTCGGCGCTCGGCATTCCTGCGGTGAACTTTGGCCCGGGTGACCCGGCGTACTGCCACAAGAAGGATGAGCAGATTCCGGTCGAGTGCATAACGGCACTGTGGGAGGATGTGCGGCGGTACTTGACCACCGCGCCGGTGGCTGAGTGAGCCTAGAATCACACCCCGCCCTCGCCGAGCGGGTGCGCGTATGTCATTGCTGGCATACATTGTGAGGTTATGAAACCTGTACGTACTCCGTCCCCAGCTAAGCGCCGTGCACTCCGCGGCCCAATCGCGATTCGACAGGCGGGCGAACCGCAGGCGTCTACGACCGACCGCAGGCTGTTGTCACACAATCCGAACACGGACTGGCTGCACAACGATACCTGGCGTGTGCTGCGCATTCAGTCGGAGTTCGTTGACGGCTTTGGTGCGTTGGCGGAGATCCCGCCGGCAGTGACGGTGTACGGTTCGGCACGTCTGCCAGAGGACAGCCCTTACTACCAGTGGGGCTTCGACCTGGGCAAGGCGCTGGCGGAGGCGGGTTACGCGACCATCACCGGTGGCGGCCCGGGCATCATGGAAGCCGCCAACCGCGGCTGCTACGACGCCGACGGCCTGTCCATTGGGTTGGGCATTGAGCTGCCGCACGAGCAGCACTTGAACGACTGGGTCGACCTGGGCATGAACTTCCGCTACTTCTTCGTGCGTAAGACCATGTTCCTGAAGTACTCGCAGGCTTTTATTTGCCTGCCGGGCGGGTTCGGCACGCTCGATGAACTCTTTGAGTCACTGGTGATGGTGCAGACCGAGAAGGTGGAAAATCACCCAATCGTGCTGCTCGGCACTGAGTTCTGGTCGGGGCTGGTTGATTGGATGCGCGAGAAACTAGTGGCCATGGAGCTGATTTCTCCGACTGATATGGCCCTTTTCCTGGTCACTGACTCCATTGACGAAGCGGTCGAGTACATCGAGGCCGCGCACGAAAAGCTGATGGAAGACTGTAAGCAGACCTCTGACGTTCGCGAAAAGCTCCGCCGAGTCCGTCGTTTCAGCGAAAGGTAGGACGCTGTGCGGAGCTTTTATCAGGACTCCGCGGTGCCGACGGTGATGGCCATCGTCAATCGCACCCCGGATTCCTTCTATGACCGTGGCGAGACGGCTGCGGAGGAGGCTGCGCTTGCTCGCGTCGATGAAGTTGTTGCGGCAGGCGCGGGCATTGTCGACATCGGCGGCGTCAAGGCCGGTATCGGCGCAGAAGTAACTGTTGCCGAGGAAATCGCGCGCGTGGTGCCGACCATCGCGAAGGTTCGCGAGCGCTATCCTGACCTGCACATCAGCGTCGACACCTGGCGCGCCGAAGTCGGGGAGGCCGCCATCAAAACTGGTGCAAACCTCATCAACGACACGTGGGCGGGCCATGACCCGGAGCTGCTGGAAGTCGCGGGTGCCCACGGGGTGGGTTACGTCTGCTCGCACACCGGTGGGGCACTGCCACGCACCAATCCGGTTCGCGTGCGTTACGACGACATCGTGGACGATGTCATCTCAGAAACCGGCAAACTCGCCCAGAGGGCAGTGGACGCTGGCGTGCCGGAGGACCGCATCCTCATCGATCCCACCCACGACTTTGGCAAGAACACCTACCACGGCCTCGAACTTCTGCGGCGCTGCAATGAGCTCGTGGCTACAGGCTGGCCGGTGCTTATGGCGCTGTCGAATAAGGACTTCGTCGGTGAGACTCTGGACCGCCCGGTCGAGCAACGTGTGCCCGGCACCTTGGCCGCGACTGCCCATGCGGCAGCTGCCGGCGTTGCGGTGTTTCGTTCGCATCAGGTGTCCGAAACCCTTGATGTCTGTCGCATGACTCTGGCTATTTCTGGTGATTTTGCACCACTGCATCCGGTGCGTGGGCTGGTGTAAGGGGCGTAGTTTGAGGCGCTTCACCCATGCCGCTGCGTGAAACAAAAGACTATGATGAAGAGAAGTAGTCGAAATGCCGACCGGGATTCTAAACCGGGATTTTAAACCGGGGTCTTAGACCGAGGTCTTGAACCGGGATTGTCAATCTCCCAGCTACCACAGCTGAGCTGGGGTAGCTGGTCGTCTCCTGCATCGACATTGTCTTAGAACGAAGGAGTTCACATGGCAGCAATGAAGCCGCGTACCGGTGATGGTCCGCTGGAGGCAGTTAAAGAGGGCAAGAAGATTGTGATGCGCGTCCCCGCAGATGGTGGTGGGCGCCTGGTGGTGGAACTCTCTCCAGAGGAGGCCAAGGAGCTCGGCGCAGAGCTCGTAGCAGTAGTGGAGTAGTGGATACCCGGGTAGCGGGGTAGCGGCCGGGCTTGTCCGGTTTTGACCCAGGGGCGACCTACACAAGTGGTGTAGGTCGCCTTTTCTTTTTCAGGTGATCACGGCTCGAATGCGGGTTTATAAACAAAAAGTACGGGCTGCACATGTGAAACTGTGCGAGTTT
>NZ_KV836277.1:42000-161006 GCF_001838325.1 Corynebacterium sp. HMSC074C05 | reverse complement strand
ACTCGCACAGTTTCACATTTGCAGCCCGTATTCTCACGTGCGGCCCATAATTTTTTAGGGCTGTCCGATTTAGAGTTAAAAAGCGACCCCACCTGGCGCTAAAAGAGTGCCAAGCGGGGTCGCTATTGTCTTCGACTGCTAATCCGAGTCGTGAGAGTTCGATGCGAGATGCATTAGCTATTCACAGCCATTCGCAGCTATTCACAGCCATTCGCAGCTATTCGCGACTCATGTCTGCGGTGGCCGGGTCAACGAGCTTAGAGCCCGTGGCCTTCTTATGGATGAACCACAGCAGGACGAAGACCGGAATACCCAGGTACGGAGTGAGGATAGCGAAGATATTCTCGCCAGTGCGAATCGGGTCAAGTGCCTGTCCGGCCACAACAAAGAAGCACATAATCAGTGCCAGCACAGCACCTGCGGGGAAAAAGTTCGCCTTGTAGGGAAGCGAATCCAACGGGATATTCTGGGCCTTCAGACACTTGCGGAAGCGGTAGTGGCTGAAAGAGATACCAAACCAGGTGATAAAACCCGCGAGCGCAGAGAGCGTCAGCAAGAAGGTGTACGCCGCACCATCACCTACCAATGAAGTAATGAAGCCAGCCATACCGATGACAGCGGTGGCGATCAGAGCGCGCAGCGGAACGCCGTGCCCGGAAAGCTTGCCGAAGTAACGCGGAGCCTGTCCCTGGCGAGCCAGGGAAAACAGCATACGAGTGGACACATACATACCGGAGTTACCCGCAGACAACACCGAAGTCAGAATGACGGCGTTCATCAGGCCAGCGGCAATCGCGATACCTGCGCGTTCAAAGACCAGAGTGAACGGTGAAATGGAAATGTTGTCCTCAGCCGCGTTCAGAAGATTCGGGTCAGTGTACGCAATAAGGAAACCAATAACAGCGATGGCACCGATGTAGAACAGCAGAATACGCCAGAAGATAGTGCGAATCGCGCGGGGAATGGTGCGCTCAGGATCCTCAGCCTCACCTGCTGCTACACCAACCATCTCGGTGCCCTGGAAGGAATAGCCGGCTACGACGAAAACGGCCAGCAGTCCCATTCCGCCGTTGACGAATGGGGCATCGCCCGTGGTCCAGTTTTCAAAGCCGGGGGAGGACCCACCCAAGATGCCGAAAATCATGCCGACACCAAGAACGAGGAAGACGATAACGGTAATGACCTTGATGGTCGCAAACCAGAACTCACCCTCGCCGAATGCACGTGCGGACAGGGCATTCAGCCCGAATAGAATCGCGAGGAAGAGCGCGGACCAGACGATTGAAGGCACATCCGGGAACCAATAGCGCATCACCAGTGCAGCAGCGACGAGCTCTGCGGCCACAGTAATCGCCCAATTAAACCAGTAGTTCCAGCCCATGGCAAAGCCGAAGGATTCTGAGACGTATCGGCGACCGTACTCCTGGAAGGAACCGGGCACTGGCAGGTAGGCGGCCATCTCGCCGAGAGACTGCATAACCAGCCACACCATGATGCCGATAAGGGCGTAAGCGATGAGCGCACCGCCTGGACCGGCCTGCGAAATGGTCGCACCGGAGGCAACAAACAGGCCCGTGCCAATGGCACCGCCAATGGCAATCATGTTCAGGTGGCGAGCTCTCAGCCTGCGCTGAAGCTTATGGTTGTGTGAGGAATTCTCCTCAGATTGCGTCGAAGTCATTCACTTATCATAAGCGTTTCCACTCCGGTGAATGCAAAAACCACACCGCTTTAATTGTTGGTATCACCCCACAAATCGGCTGATGTATATGCTTCCCGTCAACGATTTCTCCATCTCCCAGGTCCCCGCATAAACCCTGCGATGAGCTTTCCGCACGTTCGCGGACTCTTTTTCAGCAAAGGCACTGCCACTTTCGCCATAGCGCGAAGCGTCGTCAGTGGGGATGTCCCTATCAAATAGGCAAACACGTCCTTCTCCGGCAACGAAAAGAACGCCCGAAAAAACGCACCCGTCTGTCGTGCATCGAACCCCAGCAACGCCGCGAGTCCACGTTCGCGTAGCCATCGTTGCAATCGCATGCTTAACGACGTCCCCAGCGACCGGCTTCCCTTCTTTTCCATATCGGCCAAGAAACGGTCGACATCTTCGATAACCGACCCCACCGAGTAACCAGTGGCAGGATGCATCCAACCGCCTGCAAAGCCGAAGAGGGTGCCCATGGATGGTCCGTTGTGCGTCAAGGCACCGCGGCGAGAGGGAAAGTTTGCCAGTAGGGGAAAGGACACCACTTCTTCGTCAATGGCCAGATCTTCCGAGAGCTCCAGGGACTTCAACCGTGCTTTTTGGCGTCTCCGCAACAGCTCTAGAAGTACGGAGTCATCGGCCTTACCGCCGGTGCCGACTGCCGCACCGGTTTCGTCGAGATGCCCGGCAACCATAGGAGTCGGAGTAGCGAGGATGGTCTCTTCAATGAGGAAGGTCCTGTCATCCAAGAAAATGCGATAGGAGAAACTAGCCGGCTCTGTCTCTGGGGCATTCAGGTCTGCTGGAGTGAAGTCCATGAGGACTGCGCGGCGGTGGGCGCTAGGGACGTCGTCAAGCGAAAAGATGTGCCCGATGGCAAGCTGCCGTACCTGTCCACCTCGCCCGACTGCGGCGTGTGCGCGCCCGGTGGTGACAATCGTGATGTCAGCACCCGTGGATTCGGAATCGGTGAGCGAGCGGCGTTCGATGCGGAAACCGCCAAGTTTTTGCAGGCAGTCGTTGTTAACAACGCCGTACGTGCGGGTGAGCTGACGTTCGGTGCCGTCGACAAGAATGACGCTGGGTTGAAAAGTGGCGGCGAGGAAATCGCTGGGCAACCAGTCGGGGAGTTGGTCGCACCAGAGACCAATCGTCGAGGGCAGTGTGCCACCGGCGGGGTCGTAAGCGGTGACATCCCAGCCGCGAGCGGATGCGCGGTGGGCGGCGATTCTTCCGGCGGGCCCGAGGCCGACGACGGAGGCGGTCACGGGAAATGAAGTCATAACTGGTAGGCTACTCGTTCGTGATTGTGACCCATGACCTTGAAGTCCGAGTCGGCGCCCGTACCCTGCTCACTGCGCCGGGTGAGCAGCTGCGCGTCCAGCCGGGAGACCGGATTGGACTCGTCGGGCGAAATGGTGCTGGCAAAACGACGACTATGCGTATCCTCTCCGGCGAAACTGAGCCCTACGGTGGCTCCGTGGTGCGCTCTGGCTCAATTGGTTACCTGCCACAGGACTCACGCGAAGGCAACATCGACATCTCCGCCCGCGACCGTGTGCTGTCGGCGCGAGGCCTTGACCAAATCCGCCGGAGCATGGATCGCCAGCAGGAGATCATGGAGACCGCGACCACTGACACGAAGCGCGATGCGGCGATTCGGAAGTTTTCGCGTCTCGAGGAGCGCTACCACGATCTCGGCGGCTACGAGGCGAACGCTGAGGCAGCCCGCATTTGCGACGCGCTGGGGTTGCCGGAGCGTATACTCGACCAGCCTCTGAAGACGCTCTCGGGTGGTCAGCGCCGCCGTGTCGAACTTGCTCAGATTCTCTTCGCCGCTACCGAAGGCTCAGGCAAGTCCGCCACGACACTGCTTCTCGACGAGCCGACGAACCACCTCGATGCGGATTCGATTACCTGGCTCCGCGAATTCCTCAGCAAGCATGAGGGCGGCTTGATTATGATCTCGCACGATGTCGAGCTGCTCGAGGCCGTGTGTAACAAAGTCTGGTTCCTCGACGCGGTGCGCGCCGAAGCTGATGTGTACAACATGGGCTGGAAGAACTATTTGTCGGCACGCGCGACCGATGAGGCTCGACGTCGCCGCGAGTTCGCTAACGCGGAGAAGAAGGCCAGCGCACTGCGCAAGCAGGCCGAGAAGCTAGGTGCGAAGGCGACGAAAGCCCGTGCGGCCAAGCAGATGGTGGCTCGTGCTGAGCGTATGATGGATAGTCTCGACGAGGTCCGCGTCGAGGACAAGGTCGCCCACATTTCCTTCCCAGAGCCGGCGCCCTGTGGCAAGACTCCACTCAACGCCACGGGACTGACCAAGATGTATGGCTCGTTGGAAGTCTTCGCCGGTGTGGATCTTGCGATTGACAAGGGTTCCCGCGTGGTTGTCCTCGGTTTCAACGGTGCTGGTAAGACGACGCTACTGAAGCTACTCGCCGGTGTGGAGCGCACCGATGGCGAAGGCGGCATCGTCTCCGGCCACGGCCTGCGCATCGGCTACTTCGCCCAGGAACATGACACGATTGACCCGGACAAGACTGTCTGGGAAAACACCGTCTACGCCTGCCCTGACGTCAACGAGCCGGAACTGCGGAGCCTACTCGGTGCCTTTATGTTCTCCGGCGATAAGCTGCAGCAGCCAGCGGGTACCCTCTCCGGTGGTGAGAAGACACGTCTAGCGCTGGCGACGCTGGTTAGCTCCCGCGCAAACGTCCTGCTTCTCGACGAGCCCACTAACAACCTCGACCCTCAGTCCCGCGAACAGGTGCTCGACGCACTGCGTACATACACCGGGGCCGTCGTACTGGTTACCCACGATCCAGGTGCGGTCAAGGCGTTAGAGCCCGAGCGCGTCATCGTGCTTCCCGACGGCACGGAAGACCTCTGGAGTGACGACTACATGGAAATCGTCGAGCTGGCTTAAGACGGATCCATTGGCCCAGGCAGGTAACCGTCCTGCTGGGCGAGCCTATACATCTCCGACTTGTTAAGGCTGTTCTCGGCCCGGCCAGCTGCCGCATACTTGGCTCGAATGCGGCCCAAGTAGTCCAACACGGTATTCGGTGTCAGCCCTGTCATCGACGCGACTCGCTTCGTCGACTCACCGGAGGCGTAGAGCTCCAGTACCTCACGCTGGCGTTCTGACAAATCGACAGAATCGAGCAGGGGATCAGAGTCCACTACCGATGCCCATTCCGTAGTCAGCGCGCCCTTGCCAAGCGCCGCCAGCCGTACTGCAGACACGACTGTTTCCGGGGTTTCCGATTTCTGAACAACCCCCATCACTCCGGTACGCACTGCCTTTCGGACAAGGTATGGGCTTTCAGCTGACGAGAGAATGAGCACGTGGTCGGTGACCAATTCCAGCGAGAGCACGTTCTGCGCTGGATCTGAATTATCCGCCAGCCGCAGATCCAGCACGACCACATCCAGGCGATCATCAGTGCCCACATCAGCCAGTAGTGCCGGCACGGTTTGATAACAGCCGACGAGCTCAAAGTCTGGCTCTGCAGACAGCAGGGTTTCGAGCCCCTGCAGCGTCAAGGCATGATCATCAATCGCAGCAACGCGAAGCAAACGATCCGACTGCACGCTGTAATCTCCGATGTTGTCGGAGTCAATTGCAGCCGAGACGTCGATGGAAGCATTGCTCATTCCCGCAATGTTCTCCCTAGTCACGTGACATCACTATCCTCTCACCGGCTTCATCAAACCTTTGCACTCCATTGTCATCAGAAATGGATGCAAATGCACGTCTGCCCGGGGGCAATAGACGAATTGTTACCGATCCTTCTTCGGCGTTATCGATCGCTTCGAGGAAGCTCGGCATCAACTTAGCCACCGCGGAATCATCGTCGACAAGCGGAATACGGCGCACATCGGTGCTACCGGAAACGGCCTGCGTGTGATTGCGGTCATCGAGGAGCCGGACATGAACGCCTCTGGCCCGCGCGTCCCACACAGCTTGGTGAAGTGACCCGACATTTAGATGCGGCGAACGTAGAACGTCTCGGAGGAGCTGCTCTGTGAGACGCGCACGCAACTGCAATCGCGGGGTCGGTTTATCCAAAACTGCAGCGGCGCTAAATATGGGACCGACCCGACGCTGCAGCCATTCGTAGTTGCTCTGGCTGCTGATTTCGTACTCTTTGGCAGCACCGGCAGCGTACAGCGCACGATTATAATCCTGAATAGACTGCGGAACGGTACGCATAAAAAAGCGGACCATGATGGACGTCAAAATTCCAGCGACCAGCATCACGGAGCGAACTAGCAGGTCGACTCCAGAGATACTGATGTGGGTGGAATCCGAGGGGGAAAAGGGGAAGAACTTGAGTATCTCCACCAGGATTGCGCCACCGAGCACTGAATTCAGTGCAACCCAGGGTCGGCCGCGGATGGCGAGCAATGCAGACGCAAAAGAAATTAAGCTAAAGTGCCAGAAATACGACCATTCCAAATTATTTGGAATGGGCTGGTAAAGCCCAACCCCAGCTAATACAACAATTGCGACACCAATTACAAATGCGCGATTCAACGGCAATTGCGAATGGCGACCATACATAATTAGCCCGAGAAGACCGATCGCTAACGCCAGGCTGATTTGTCCTGCCGTCGTAAATAATTGCCCATTACTGACTAGGACCATGAACAACACGCCGACGATCGCGCCGTAGAACTGCCAGGAAAAAACAATCGACATTCCCATGAGGTCATACAGCGATGTCGTATGAGCCGAGGAATCGACTACATCTTCCTCTTCCACAGGAGAGGTATTACCGTGCCATTTGAGAATAACCTGAGTACCTTTCCCAGGTTTTGATTTAACGTCGGCATCTCCGCCACGAAGGGCCTCCATTCGACCTTTAACACTTAATCGAATACCTGCACGATGCGGGTCAATTCCTTCGGGGTCGAACCCGCTGCCATCGTCACGAAAATCAATGGAGACCTCGCCAGAGGCAACACGAATGTGGCACTTCTTTTCCGCCGTGGTACCTGCATGACGCTTGGCATTATTTGCCACCTCAGTTGCAGCTAATAGGAACGTGTTAGCAACTTCTCCTGGGAGACGAACTGGACCGCCTTCTTCGCTGGTATCTAGCGTTACCGAAATGTCAGAGCTCACCGACAGCAATTGCGCCCGTACAGCCTCCGCAAAAGTTCGACCGCTTACTGTTTGCCGAGGCGAGAAAAACAGCCCAGTCTGCTCGTCTAGCGAGAAGTCAATCTTAGAGCCCTTACCAATTGCAGACAGTGCGGCTAATACATAGTCATGAACATAGGCGTTGAAGCTACTCATTGCCTCTCCGCGGACACGCATACGCTCCGCTCTCTCATTGACCTTCCGAGAATTCTCGTAGGTGTAGTCAATAAGCCTTGCGACGGGTTGTGCAGAGCCCGCGATAATCACAAATGGAAAAGTGTTGATGAGATTGAATCCGACATCCGACAACATGTCGAGCCAAAAAGTGTGCCCCAGCAACCATGAATTAATGACGGCAATCAGTCCGGGAACAAATACCATCACGGACAAACTGATGTGGAGTGGCACCGTCAGCGCAAATGCAGCGAGGGCCAAACCTGAAAATGGGCTATACCAGAGTGCATTTCCAATGGAGTTATGAGGCAGATCCCAATAGGTTGAAACCAACATCAGGAAAACCAACATGATGTACATCGGTACACGCAGTGCGGCAATAAGGCCTCGCCGCGTATTGTTGATCACTGCCCAAATCAGCAACATATCGCTGAGAATGAATATGAGTAGTGATGCAAAAGGGAACCAGTGGCTCAGAAAGTTTTCTAAGGGGACAGAACGAATAGCCGATTCAATCTGCCACAAAAATCCGGTGACGGCAATAATAATCGCACCGGATCGCAGCACAGACATTTCAATTGATGGTGACTGTCCGGCAAGTGCCGAATCGGGATTCCACCTCTCCATGCGACAATCACATTCCTTTTGCTTATTGCCACTAGATAAAACTAATCAGCCTCTACAAGCGGTATGAAGCCGGACGAAATTCTGAAGAATTCGTCCACTTCGTGCAACATCCAACTGCCGCGCGGCCGATACCGCTTCAAGATCTGTTCCTGGTAAATAGTATCCCTGATTGGCGTAAATCAGGAGACGCTGGGCAAACGTGTTGGCATCTAATTCCGGGTGGAACTGCGTCGCATATGCATTGTGGCCCAACCGGAGCATCTGCACTGGACAGTCCTTTCCAGTTGCCAGTAATGTAGCGTCGCCTGGAAGCTCTTCGATGGCCTCCTTGTGGCCTACGATGGCGTGAAAACGGGCCGGCAAACCTTCAAGAATTGGGTCTGCTTCTCCATCCGGCGTTGCAGCTACTTCGATTACAGCTGCCTGCTCCCCGTGCTTGCGGGAGACCCGGCCATGACCAGCAGTACCGAGCAGGCCGACACCATAACAAGCTCCGAAGAAGGGGAAATCTCGCTCGAGCACTTCTGCCAGCAAATCCTCAAACCAGGTCTCGACCTCCTTTTGTAGATAGCTCTTATCGTCGTCGGAGGCGTTAAAGGGACCTCCGCCAACGATTACTCCTGAGTAGTTATCAAGATTTAGATTGGCCGGACGCGATTGTTCCAGGCGAATTTGATGCAACTTCGCCGGCGCCAACCCACATCTCCTGGCAAATGAGAGATGTTCTGCGTGAGCTGCGGCATCTTCGCCACGTGTGGAAAGCAAGAGGAAGGGCTTGGCGGAGGTAGACATATGTGGGAAAAGAATTTCGTAAAAAAGGGGAGCTGGAAGGGACAGAGATTACTGCACCATTAGCATGCTCGGATTGGCAGCATGCGTACATACGTGCATAAATCGGGGGATGATTGACGCAACGGCCTGGAGGTTTACATCAGATACCTTTAGTCGAATCGCGTCGACTTCCTTCGGGTCAAAGTAACCGACGTCGGTGTAGAAAGACATTCTGCGGAGCAGTCCGTTAGCATTCATCTCCGGATGAAATTGGGTAACCCAGTTATTCGACCCGATCGAGTACATCTGCACCGGACAGGTTGGGCCTGTGGCAAGCAAAGTTGCATGATTGGGAAGCTCCGCAACGGATTCCTTGTGGCCAGTCAACGCATAAAAAGCCGGAGGTAACACCGAAGCTATTGGATCCTGGGTAGCAGCTTCGGTGAGCTCTACCCGGGTAGAACCCGCTACTTCGCCGTGACGCAGGTTAACCAAACCACCCGAAGTAAAGGCCGTGTAGCTAGCGCCGTAGCAGATAAGCAGTGCGGGGACAGGACTCCTAAGTACGTCGTAAAGCACATCGTGCGAATACTTCTGCAGACCCGAATGCTCTAGGTCGGTGACGTTAAATGGGCTGCCACCGACGAATACTCCGTCATAGGAGGTCAGGTCGGGTAACTTAGCGCCGACAGCGTCGATGGTAAACAGATCCAACTGGCTGGGCTCAAGCCCGGTGGAATCCAGAAAGTCCTGGTACTCGGCTTGCCCAGCACCATCTGCGGGGCGGAGCGCCACCAACAAAAACTTACCCACACTCATAAATAGACAGCTTAGTCCATATTGAGTGAAATCTATGCATCTTCACCGGTCAAACGGGATAAATCCACGATAGAAAGCCGAAACCCGCTCCCGTTTTAGGGAAGCGGGTGGTACGGAACGCTTTCAGGCCTAGCCTGAGTGGCTAGTCCTTGCGCCGTAAGCTGTCTTCAACTAAATCAAGCACGGAATCCAATTCGTCGACAGTGCGACCAGATGCCAGACGAACGATGATGCCATCGAGCATCAGCTCGAGAAAAAGCTGCATCGTGCGAACCGAATAATCCGACCGTAGAGAGCCGGATGAAGATGTCTGGGTCAAGCGGTGGGCAACAGCGTCATCCAATTGATCCTGATGGCCCAACCATTGGCCCTTAAACTCCGGGTCGCTGCGAAGGCGACGGGCAATCTCAAGGCGAGTTCCCAGCCAGCCATGCTTGTCTGGGTTCGCCACGATATCACGCATTACTTCCACTAATCCGGAAGACTCCGCGACTTCCGCCATATTTGCGGCATCTTCTTCGGCCAATGCTAAGAACAGACCTTCTTTGGATCCGAAGTGATGGAAAATAGCACCGCGAGACTTACCAGTAGTGGCCTCCAAACGAGAAACCGTTGCGCCGTCGTAGCCGAATTCTGCAAAGCACTGCCGCGCGCCGTCGAGAATTTCGTGCCGCCGTTGAGCTAAATCCTGGTTACTCACTTTTGGCATAAGGAAACTCTTTTCTTGCCGGCGACGCCCAGGGGGCATATTTCACTGCATGACGTGGCAACGCCATTCCTATACGTCCCAAGCCTCATTTTGGTTGGGGTAGAGCAACCCGAGGCCGGCAGGGCGCTAGTCCGTGGGGTATGAATCCGCGGGCTAGCGCTACCTACCGGCCTCTAGAAGCGCTGCTTACAACAAGCCCTAGCGCGCACGAGTCAAAGGGAAACTAGTTGCCCTTGATCATGTTGCGCAGGACGTACTGCAGAATACCGCCGTGGCGGTAGTACTCAGCCTCACCAGGGGTATCGATGCGGACCACAGCGTCGAAGTCGAAGGACTCGCCGTTTTCCTTGGTAACCGTGACCTTGACGGTCTTCGGAGTGGAACCGTTGTTCAGCTCCTCCAGACCAGCGATGTCGAAGGTCTCAGTGCCATCGATGCCCAGGGACTTCCAGGACTCACCCTCAGGGAACTGCAGCGGCACAACGCCCATGCCGATGAGATTCGAGCGGTGAATACGCTCGAAGGACTCAGCGATGACAGCCTTGACGCCGAGCAGGAGGGTTCCCTTAGCTGCCCAGTCACGGGAGGAACCGGTGCCGTATTCCTTACCACCAACAACGACCAGCGGAGTGCCAGCCTCCTTGTAGTTCATGGCAGCGTCGTAGATGAATGCCTGCGGGCCACCCTCCTGGGTGAAGTCGCGAGTGTAACCACCGGTGACGCCGTCAAGCAGCTGGTTCTGCAGACGGATGTTAGCGAAGGTACCGCGAACCATGACCTCGTGGTTACCACGACGAGAACCCAGGGAGTTGTAGTCCTTGCGCTCAACGCCCATGGAGTCGAGGTACTGAGCAGCCGGGGTTCCCGGCTTAATGGAGGATGCCGGGGAAATGTGGTCGGTGGTCACCGAGTCACCCAGAGCTGCGAGGACGCGAGCACCCTTGATGTCGGAAACCGGTGCCGGCTCCATTTCCATCTCGTCAAAGTACGGTGCCTTGCGGATGTAGGAAGACTTGTCGTCCCAAGCGAAGGTCTTACCCTCCGGGGTCGGCAGGTTCTGCCAGCGCTCGTCACCAGCAAAGACGTCCTTGTAGTCCTCGTCGTAGAGCTCGGAGGAGATGGAAGCCTCGATGGTGGCCTCAATCTCTTCAGTGGACGGCCAAATATCACGCAGGAAGATGTCGTTGCCCTCTGCGTCCTGCCCCAGAGCGTCGGTCTCGAAGTCGAAGTCCATGGTACCGGCAATAGCGTACGCGATAACCAGGATCGGGGAGGCCAGGTAGTTCATCTTCACGTCAGGGGAGATGCGGCCTTCGAAGTTACGGTTACCGGACAGAACTGCGGTAGCAGCCAGGTCGGCCTCGTTGATGGCGGAGGAAATCTCAGCCGGCAGCGGACCGGAGTTACCGATACAGGTTGCACAACCGAAGCCGGACAGGTAGAAGCCCAGAGCCTCGAGGTCCTTCCACAGGTCAGCGCGCTTGAAGTAGCCGTTGACAACCTGGGAACCCGGAGCACAAATGGTCTTGACCCACGGCTTTGCATGCAGGCCCTTCTCGACAGCCTTACGTGCCAACAGACCAGCGCCAACCATGACCGACGGGTTGGAGGTGTTGGTACAAGAAGTGATGGAAGCGATGGCGACCATACCGTGGTCGAGCGTGTACTCGCCGCCCTTCGGGGAAGTGACGGTAATTGGGGAGCTCGGGCGACCTTCAGCGCTGTCAGCAGCGGACTCGCCGTGACCCTCGCGGGACTCGTTGTAGTCTGCAGCCAGCTCGGAAGTCGGTGCGGAAGCCTTGACAGCGCCCTTGATCTCGCCGTCGGAGTAGTTGTGCAGGTCCTTACGGAACTGTTCCTTGGCGGAAGCCAGCTCGATGCGGTCCTGCGGACGCTTTGGACCAGCGATGGACGGAACGACGGTGGACAGGTCCAGCTCGAGGTACTCGGAGTACTCAGCCTCCGGAGTGTTCTCGTCCAACCACATACCCTGAGCCTTGGCGTAAGCCTCGACGCGCTCCAGGGTCTCCTTGTCGCGGCCGGTCAGGGCCAGGTACTTGACGGTCTCATCGTCGATCGGGAAGATTGCGGCGGTGGAACCGAACTCCGGCGACATGTTACCGATGGTCGCACGGTTGGCCAGCGGCAGCTTGGAGACGCCAGCGCCGTAGAACTCTACGAACTTGCCGACGACGCCGTGCTGGCGCAGCATGTCGGTGACGGTGAGCACAACGTCGGTTGCGGTAACGCCCGGCTGAATGTCGCCAGTCAGCTTAAAGCCAACGACGCGCGGAATGAGCATGGAAATCGGCTGGCCGAGCATTGCAGCCTCAGCCTCAATACCACCAACACCCCAGCCCAGGATGCCCAGGCCGTTCTGCATGGTCGTGTGGGAGTCAGTACCAACACAGGTGTCCGGGTATGCCAGGCCGTTGTTCTCGAAGACAACGCGAGCCAGGTACTCGATGTTGACCTGGTGGACAATACCGGTTCCCGGAGGAACAACGCGGAAGTTGGAGAATGCACCAGTACCCCAGCGGAGGAACTTGTAGCGCTCATCATTGCGCTGGTACTCAATCTCGACGTTCTTAGCCAGAGCGTCTTCGCTACCGAAGGCCTCGATGATGACCGAGTGGTCGATGACCATCTCGGCCGGGTTCAGCGGGTTAACCTGATCCGGGTCGCCGCCGAGAGTCTTAACAGCCTCACGCATGGTAGCCAGGTCAACAACACAGGCGACGCCAGTGAAGTCCTGCATAATAACGCGAGCAGGGGTGAACTGAATCTCGATCGACGGATCAGCGGAAGGAACCCAGTTGGCGACAGCCTTGATGTGCTCCTCAGTGATGTTGGCGCCATCTTCGTTGCGCAGCAGGTTCTCACCGAGAACCTTCAACGAGTAAGGCAGCTTCTCCATACCCGGCACAGCATCAAGAGCGAAGTAGTCATAAGACTTGTCTCCGACCTCAAGCTTGCGCAGGGCGTTGAAAGAGTTCTTGCTTTCAGCCACAGTCAGCTCCATTTCTATTCGGGTGAATTGTCGCCTTAGCTGAAGAGACCGGCACTCGAATTTCGGCCCTCCACAAGGCATAGGTGCGATCACGCCGCCCCTTATCAACCAATTAAAGCAATAATCACGACGCGGGGCACACGAGCCCACGCACACGTTTTTAAGGAAGCGTTACCGTCCTTGCATCAACAATAACAGTACGAACGTTCTGTATGTAGATTACCCGCGGCGCGCCGAGTCAAGCTACCCCCGTTCACATCCAAGACAGGCCATTATAGAGGGGACAAACGAAGCAGCATCTCCGCCAAATTGGGGCGCGTGGAAACCATTCTCACGCAAAACAGGAGCACGATACGGAAGGCAGTTAATGCATACGCCAGCAGATTCACAGGCAGCGAAAGAAACCATCGAAAAGGCGGTCGCTCAGCTACGCACCGACAACATCGTGACAAATAACCCACAGCTCCGAGAAGCGGTCCAGCCAATTGTCGACGATGCCGCAAATCGGGGGGTTCCCAATTTCAATATCATCTACCTGGATAGCGAGAAGATTTACCCCGTTTCCGAACAAAAGAATACGGACATCTTTTCCTTTGCCCGCCAAGTGGCAGACCAAGTCGGCGGAACCACTGTTGTGCGCACGCCAGGCAATGTGGCCACTGCATCTGCCGATTTTCCCCGCGCAGCTATTGAACGCGCCGACCACGCAATGATGGAGACCCCGCGAGACTATCCGGCGGGCCTAGATGCCTACTTGCACGAACTTACTAACTACGTCGTTCCATGGACTCTTTACAGCCTGATCGCAGGCGTAGTTATCGTCGCACTCTTCGTTGGACTGACGTTCTACTGGCTACGTACACGCCCAACCACCTAAGGGGTCGCTTTACGACGGGCACTGAAGCTTATCAGCCCCACCGAGTAGATTCACCGCCCCGGTTTTCCATCCCCAGGCAAGAGATAGGGTAAGTGCCCCACAAACTGGTAGCAGCGAGGAAACCAGGCTCCACCTAAATTGGATAACACTGTTGCAGTCATCGTAATGATGTCAACGACTTTACATAGGTCAAGCATCAACGCTTGACCTTTTTTCATGCGCGTTACCCCGAATAACTACCTGCAATGCTTCGGCACGCCGACAGGCCATCGAATAGTGACCTAATTCACACACAAAACTAGGGTTCGACATAACCGCAGGCCACGACGTATAACGAAACGGTTACGAAGCAGGGGACGGTTGGTAATTTTGTTACTTATGTTTTTTTAGAGCTTTTTGACCCGTAAAGTGCTCGGTGATGCCAATAGTGGACTCAAGGGTCCAGTATTGACCAAAGAAAACTCGCGGGAGCGCTGGTGTTGCTTTTGGTCGTTGTTTCGGTTCGGCGTTTCGTGCAGTTCCGCTCAAGACCAGAAGACAACAACAGGAAGATATCCAACGATGGGGAAGTCGCTGGTGTCGGACCTGAGGCGTGAACGCACCCATAGGAGAAATGTAGGAGTAACGCGGTGCCGAGTAATCGCAAAGTCCGTGCATCATATTGGACTCGTCCAATTGCCGGTATTATCACGGCGGGTCTTTTGGCGACGAACACCCAGGTTGCAGTTGCACAGCCACTAAATCCGAGTGACGCCCAGATTCGCCAAGCGCGAGAGGCGGCCTCTAACGCCGAGTCGTACTTGCAGTCCCTGGTCGCCGAGGTGACTTCTAGCGAGCGTCGAGTATCTGACCTCGAGCTACGCATGGGCACTCTCCGCGAGGACGTCAACAAGGCCATGGTGGACCTTGAAAACGCCCGGGATGCCGCTAACCGTGCACGCGACGCGGTCAACGAGGCTCGCGCTCAGCTCGATCGTTCTCGCACTGAGCTCGCTAGTGCACAAAAGCAGTTCGACGAACTGGCACGGACAATCATGCGCCAGGGACGTTCCAGCGGCTCGATTCTTGAGGGCGCGCGAGACGCATCCGACGCTATTAATCGCCTGTCCGCCTTGCGTCGCGAAGCCGACCGTCAAGAGCAGACCGTTGACTCTCTGGATAAGAATCGAACTGAGGCTGCCAACCAGGAGTCGGCACTTCGCAAGAAGAGTGACGAGGCTCAGCAGGCAGAGGCGACTGCAAACCAGCGAAACACCGATGCTCAGAACGCGTACTCCGAGGCAAACCAGGAGCTTCAAAAGGAGCAAGCAGATTACCAGCAGGCTCAAGTTGACCGCGATGCCGCAAAAGCGTCTTTGGACGCAGCCCGTAATGCGGTCAACGAGCTGAACTCCCAGCGCCAGAATTATGAGAACGAGCAGGCCCGCAAGGAAGCGGAAGACGCCGCTGCCAAGAAGGCCGCCGAGGAAGCTGCAGCTAAGACTCGTGCCGAGGCCCAGGCGAACCAGACCGAAGAGGATTCCTCGTCTGAGTCCACAGATGAAAGCAATAGCTCCACTGGTTCTAACAGCTCCACTGGCTCGACTGGCTCCACCAGTTCCTCTGAGACGACCGAATCTACCGACTCCTCTGAGTCCACCGAGACTTCGGAATCGTCTAGCACCGGCAGCTCGTCGTCAAGCGGCACCCCAGCACAGACTGTGGCGCCGACGAATCCGGAAACCGGTCAGAGCACCTCGGGTTCTTCCAGCCAGAAGGTTGAGACTGTCATCGCACGCGCGATGGGGCAGCTCGGTGTCCCATACGCATGGGGTGGTGGCAACGCCAACGGCCCTACCAAGGGTATCCGTGACGGCGGAGTAGCTGACTCCCACGGCGACTACAACAAGATTGGTTTCGACTGCTCGGGACTGACTCTGTACGCCTACGCGGCTGTTGGCATTGACCTACCTCACTACACCGGCTACCAGTACCAGCGCGGAAAGCACTACCCGGCATCTCAGATGAAGCGTGGTGACCTGCTGTTCTGGGGCCCGAATGGTCACGGCCACGTCGCTATCTACCTGGGCGATGGCAAGATGATTGAGGCACCACAGTCCGGTTCTGTGGTTAAGATCTCGCCAGTCCGTTATAACGGAATGACACCGAACGTTGTCCGCCTCGTCTAGTTTCTAACGACGTGTTCTACAGGTCGGGCGACCGACCTAAAGAAGGGTTTCTCTGTGACCTACCCAACGCCCACTGACCACACGGACCTCGAGCGCGCATACGCGGAGCTGGGGAAGGTTGTGGTTGGCCAGGAGCACCTGATTAAGCAGCTCTTTATCGCGATGCTCGCAGGAGGTCATGTCCTGCTCGAAGGTGTTCCGGGTGTTGCGAAAACTCTGGCAGTGTCTACTTTTGCCAAAGTGATGGGTGGTTCCTACTCCCGCATCCAGTTCACTCCGGATTTGGTGCCATCGGATATTGTCGGCACCCGAATTTTCCGCCAGGACACCTCGGAGTTCATTGTCGAGCCCGGCCCGGTCATGTCCAATATCGTGCTCGCTGATGAAATCAACCGCGCACCGGCGAAGGTGCAGTCGGCACTGCTGGAAGTCATGGCAGAGCACCAGGTGTCCATCGCAGGGGAGTCCACGCCAGTACCGGAGCCGTTTTTGGTCCTGGCCACGCAAAACCCAATTGAAAACCAGGGTGTCTACCCACTGCCGGAGGCTCAGCGGGACCGTTTTCTATTCAAGGTCCTCGTGGGTTACCCCACTCCGGCGGAAGAGCGGGAGATTGTCTACCGCATGGGAGCCACTCCTCCAGTCGCGCAGCAGATTCTCACCCCAGAGAGTGTCCGGGAACTGCAGCGCGCTACCCGCGAAGTCTTTGTCCACCACACACTGATTGACTACATCGTGGCCGTCATCGAACTCACCCGTAATCCGATGCGGGCGGAATTGAAGGATGTCGACCGCTGGCTTTCCTATGGCGCATCGCCGCGCGCAACTCTTGGTGCTGTCGCGGCTGCCCGCGCCCACGCGCTGTTTTCCGGTCGCGACTATGTCGTGCCGGACGATGTGGTCTCCGTGCTTCCCGACGTGCTGCGTCACCGCCTGGTCCTGTCCTATGAGGGCCTGGCAGATGGCGTTACTCCCGAACGGATTATCGACATCGTGTTGTCTCACGTGCGCCTTCCCCAGGGCGCGGGCACTGGCTCCGATGAGGGCACTGCCTCCTAATGTCAGCTCGTGAAGACGATCTTGCACGCGTCCTGGCGTACTTAGAGCTAACTGTTACGCGTAAGCTCAACGGGCTTTTGCGCGGCAGCTTTCTTTCCACCGCTACTGGAGATGGCTCTGAGCCGCTTGGCTCCCGCGAATATGTCATCGGCGATGATGTTCGCCAGATGAACTGGGCAGTGACAGCCCGTACTGGAGTGCCTCACGTTCGCACCTCCGAGGCCGAGTGCGAGCTGGAGTGCTGGATCGTCGCCGAACCCGCCGCACGTTTGTCCACGGGCTTGGCCGATACCACCAAACGACATCTGCTCACCGCCGCTGCCGGCGCTGTAACGATGCTTAACGACGCCCCGGGGTCCCGAACTGGATTAATCGCCGGTGGCACTCCAGTGCCCGCGGGCCAGGGCCGTGCCCACAGCTTGATGCTGCTCAAGCACTTGGCTGACGCGACCGCTGAGCACAATCTCGCCGCGGATATTGACACAGTAATGACCCAGGCTCCGCGCGCTGGATTATTGGTTGTCATCTCGGACTTCCTTGGATCACTCGATTGGGCGCGACCGCTGCGCGTTGCCTCGGCCTCGACAGAGATTATGGCAATCCGCCTGGTCGATCCAGCCGATGAAGCCTTACCCGGCGATGGCCCGGTGGTCATGGCGGATTCAGCAACTGGTGAAACCATTGAACTCAACATCAACGACAAAACCCGCGCCGAGTACGCAGCTCAGGCTAGTGCCCACCACGAGCGTGTAATCAATGAACTGCGCAAATGCCGTGCTCGCGTTATTACCTTGCGTACGGATTCCGATTGGGTACTGGATTTTGCCCGACAAATTGGCCAACATTAGCGTCTGAGTAACCGCTTGTTAGTGCTATTTTTAGGCCACCGACTAACCGGCTATAGCCACTGGTTTATACGCGACTGTTTAGGCGACTGGATGTGAGGAAACTGATACCGCGATGACGTTCCTAAACTCAACTTTTGCGCACCCAGGTTGGCTGCTCGCGCTCGCTCTGCCTCTCGTGGCAGCCGTGGCCTATTGGATCAGCACTAAGCAGCGAAAGCAACGTGCCATTGCCTTTGGCAACTTCACCATCGTTGGGTCACTGGGGAATAAGTCGTCGGCACGCCTACGCCATGTCGTGGCTATCAGTGCGCTGTTGTCTCTAGTTCTGGTCATCATTTCGTTGGCCGGCCCGATTTCGGAGACCAAAGTCGCCCGCAACCGAGCGACGGTCATGCTGGTAGTCGACGTTTCGCTGTCCATGTCGGCCACGGATGTTGCGCCCGACCGCATCACTGCCGCTAAAGAAGCCGGCCAAGAGTTCGTGGAGAACCTTCCCGACGACCTCAATATCGGCCTGGTGACGTTCTCTGGCCGCGCTCGCACTGCGGTCAGCCCGACTACCAACCATGACACCGTGAATCGAGCCCTTCAGGCTGCTGAGTTAGATCAAGCGACTGCTACCGGTGATGCCATCGCTGCCGCGCTCGATGCCATCAATCAGTTCAGCGACTCAGTCCAGGGCGGGGGAGAAGGCGCCCCACCAGCGACAATTGTGCTGCTTTCCGACGGCAAACAGACCGTCCCGCAAGAGCTCGACGATCCCCGCGGCGCGTATACCGCCGCCGCCGAAGCCGCCAAGGCCGGGGTGCCTGTCAACACGATTTCGTTCGGTACCGCGCAAGGCGCAATCACGGTTCAGGGCGAGTTAATTCCAGTGCCTAACGACGACGATTCGCTGCGAGAAATCGCACGTCGTACAAAAGGTGAGTTCTTCAGCGCCGGTTCCCTCGAGCAGCTCCGGGATGCATATGACTCGCTGGAGGATGATATCGGTTACGAACTCAAGCGGGCCGAGAATCCGAGGCCCTATCTGATCGCAGCCTTCGCGATGCTGCTAGTGACCGTGGGCTCACTGCTTGTGACCAATCGTCGAATTCCGCAATAGGGCCGGGTTAGGGTGCCGTCGTAAAGCAATTGGATGGAACCCAGCAGGCAGGAGACCATGAGCATTGAGCAGTCGTCTTATGGTGTCCTCAGACTGCGCTACTAAACTGGTTGCCTATGTCTTCTGATAATTTTGACGCTATTTTGCTGTTGTCTTTCGGCGGTCCCGAAAAGATGGCCGATGTGCGTCCCTTCCTGGAGAATGTCACCCGCGGCCGCGGAATTCCGCCGGAGAGGTTGGACGAGGTCGGTGCTCACTATGCGCACTTCGGCGGCAAGTCCCCGCTCAACGATTTAAACCGCGAAATTGTCTCCAACCTTAAGGCTGAGCTCACTCGCCGTGGCTATGACTTGCCTGTTTATTTCGGCAATCGCAATTGGCATCCGATGGCTGAAGACACCGCGGCAAAGATGGCTGATGACGGCGTTAAACGAGCGCTCGTTTTCGCCACTAGCGCCTGGGGCGGATACTCCGGCTGCCGCCAGTATCACGAAGACATTGCTCGGATGCGCGAATCTCTGGGCGACCGTGCTTTTGACATGGAGAAAATTCGGAGCTTCTACGATCATCCGCTCTTTATAGAAGCCTATGCAGATGCCGTGCGTGAGGCGTTTGCCAAGCTACCGGATGACCGTCGTGACGAGGCCCGGCTTATTTTCACCGCTCACTCTATTCCGGTCTCTGCGGACAAGGCATCTGGGCCGGTAGAACTCGGCGGAAATCTTTACTCTCGCCAGGTCAACGAAGCAGCGCGGCTCGTCGCCGATGCAGTCGGTATCACCGACTTTGACGTCGTCTGGCAGTCCCGCTCGGGCCCGGAGCACGTGCCGTGGTTGGAGCCTGACATCGTCGACCACGTTGAAGCGGAGGTCACCCAAGGCCTTCGATCCGCAGTAGTGTGCCCGATTGGTTTCGTCTCGGACCATGTTGAGGTCGCCTGGGATTTGGATGCTGAGCTACAGGATGAAATGGCTCATCACGACATAGTCATCGAGCGTGTCGCAACACCTGGCCCGACGGCTACTTTCACTGACATGCTCGTGGAGCTCATCGAAGAGCGCATCGCAGATGCCGAACCCCGCCGCCTGGGAAGTGAACCGCTACTCGGCTCGGCCTGCAACGGCGCCCCCTGCGCCGCATCCTGTTGCACCCCGGCAAAGCGCCGCCCACACTGATTCCCTTGGCCTCAATTGGACCGCAGGGCAAAGCAAACCTCTAGCGGGTCCACTCCTGAATCGCGTATTCCACCGCGCTCATCCGCGCCTGCCGAATTTTTCGCCACAGCGGGATGAGCTGCGCATCAAACGCGGCGCTGCCGTGCCCCGACTCGCTGCCCTGTGCCACCGCCAGAATCGACGACACCCGATCAGCTCTGGCGAGCACTCCCAGTGCACGGCGCGGCACATCATCCGGAACAAAAGCCATGTCCAGATGATCATCAAGCATGCCGACCATCAGCCGGAGATCCACCTTCGGGGTACCACTGCTTGACGACGTCAGCGGTGAACGCGGCATCGCCGCAATAGTGGCAGCCGCAACTCGCGCCGCATCCGCCAGCTGCAAATCCGCCTCGCCAGGGGAGAGATAAGCCGGCTCCGGGATGTGTCCTTCGAGCGTGTACCAGTGCCACTGCAGCAGACCGGGCACCGGCGATGTCACTGGTACGAGCGCATGGTTCCAACCCGGCTCCGCATCCGCAATCACAATGGCTGAGCCTGCTGCGCGTGCGGCCTCAGCGGCGTCGGTTCCCGCAGGCAGTGCAGGTGCGTCACCGGGTCCGGAGAGAATAAGGCGGACGAGGGGACGATGGTCGCTGTGCCAATCTCCCGCGTCAGTAACTGCTCGAAGAAGGCGGAGCATGTCGCTTCGATCGAGATCAGCGTCGCAATCGATGACATTCGGAACCATGGCGTCGGCAAGCACGAATGTCCCCGGAACTGACGTGGGCCCGCCGAGCGAGTCAAGAGCATCGAGGAGATGATCGTAGTTTTCCAAACCCGACAACCATGCGCCCAGCCAAAGGGCGATGTGCTGAGTTGGACTCCAGACCTGGTCGAGAACACTGCGCTGCATAGTGCAGCTCATCCTAGTGCAGTGTGTCGCCGGTTCCGTAACCGATGCTGTTAATCTCAGTATCCATGAGCTTTCAAGACCCGTATCGCAATCAGGACGTGTTTGCTGGCGCACGTGGCCACCGCCGTCGTATCCCGCAGCCGGCACGCGAGGTAACAGCAGAAAATGGGGTTGTCGTCGAGGCGTCCTATGACGGATTCGTCGGTGCGATTATCGGGTTAGAGAAAACTTTTGACGGCTGGTGCGTTCGGCTGGAGGACCGCCACGGAAAGTCGCGGCTGTTTCCCATGCACGAGCGCGGTTTTCTCATCGATGGCAAACCTGTGACTCTGGTACGGCCGAAGGCACAACCAAAGAAGCCCTCGCAGGATCTGTCGGCATCGGGCTCGCGCAAGGTCCACAACGTCAAGGCTAAGGTTGCTCTACCCAGCCGTATCTGGGTCGAGGGTATTCATGACGCGGCAATTGTCGAGAAAGTATGGGGCCACGATCTGCGTGTTGAGGGCGTAGTCGTCGAGTATCTGGAGGGCTTGGACAATCTCCCGGAACGCTTGGCCGAATTTGGTCCAGGTCCGAAGCGCCGCGTCGGAGTCCTGGCAGACCACTTGGTGGAAGGCAGTAAAGAAAGCCGCATGACTCAGCAGCTCGGCCCGCATGTGATGGTCACTGGCCACCCATTTATCGATGTCTGGCAGGCGGTCAAGCCCTCGTCGGTAGGCATTGAAGCATGGCCGGAAGTTCCTTACGGGGAGGACTGGAAGACAGGAATCTGCCGTCGCTTGGGCTGGGGAGACGACCCCAAGGAGGGCTGGCGACGCGTCTACGCAGGTGTACACACCTACCGTGATCTGGAGTCGGATTTGATTGGTGCAGTTGAGCGCCTGGTCGACTTCGTCACTGAGCCACATATGCAGTACTGATCCCGAAATACTGGCTCCACTCGCCCCGCATTTGTTCTGCAAAGTAGGTAGGGTGAGGGCGTGATTTCTCTCCTTTGGCTCGGAGCAAGCCTCCTACTGGTTCTCGGTGAACTCGCGGTCGGAGATTTAGCACTGTTAATGCTCGGAGGTGGTGCGCTGGCAGCGTCCGGTGCGAGCCAGCTTGGAGCGCCGCTTTGGCTGTCAGTGGTTATCTTCGCCGTTGTGTCCGCCGCACTTGTGCTGACAGTTCGCCCTGTGTTGCGCAAGAAGATGGCAAAACCGGACAAGTCCGCCGAACTGGAGTCGCGTCCGGAACTGCTAGCGGGCCGTCATGCTGAGGTCATCGAGCCAGTTTCCTCGTCAGCGGGTCTGATTAAGGTCAATGGCGAGTTGTGGAGCGCGCGGAGTCTTCTGACTGCGCAGACCTTCGATGCGAAGGAAAGAGTCACGATTGTAGAGATTTCGGGCAATACCGCAATAGTGGACAAGCTGCTCTGAGCAGTCAACTCACTTAAAGGGCGCTCGGAGCACTCTTAGTTACTGACCATCAAATAACTGACCACACAGTTTCTAGCTACGAGGGAATTCCATGGAAGGCTTTATCATCCTCGTCGTTTTCATTCTCGTGGTTGTTACCTTGGTTCTCAAAGCGATTGTGCTGGTCCCACAGGGTGAAGCGGCAATCGTAGAGCGACTGGGACGATACACGCAGACACTGAATAGCGGCCTGAACTTCATCATCCCGATTATTGACCGAGTGCGCGAGAAGGTTGATACCCGTGAGCGTATGGTTACCTTTCCGCCACAGGCAGTGATCACCGAAGACAACCTGACTGTGGCTATCGATACCGTCGTGACCTTCCAGGTCAACGAACCGGATCGGGCGATTTACGGTATCGACGACTACATCTTCGGCGTCGAACAGATCACTACCGCAACGCTTCGCGACGTCGTGGGTGGTCTGACCTTGGAAGAGACACTGACTTCCCGTGACTACATCAACCGCCGTCTGCGCGGCGAGCTGGACGAGGCCACTGCCAAGTGGGGTCTTCGTATCGCTCGTGTGGAGCTGAAGGCTATTGAGCCGCCACCGTCGATTCAGCAGTCGATGGAAAAGCAGATGAAGGCCGATCGCGAGAAGCGCGCCATGATTCTGACTGCGGAAGGTACCCGCGAAGCCGATATTAAAACTGCTGAGGGCCGTAAGCAGGCACAGATTCTGGCCGCCGAGGGTAACAAGCACGCAGCAATTCTGGCTGCTGAAGCTGAGCGTCAGGCAACCATTCTGCGCGCTGAGGGTACTCGCGCCGCTACCTACCTTGAGGCACAGGGTAATGCTCGCGCTATCCAGAAGGTCAACGCCGCTGTCAAGGCTTCACAGTTGACACCTGAGATCCTTGCCTGGCAGTACCTGGAGAAGCTACCTGAGCTGGCAAATAAGGACGGCAATACTGTTTGGATGATTCCGTCGCAGTTCGGTGACAGCCTCGAGAGCTTCGCCAGGGCTTTCGGCAAGAAGGATGCCGACGGTGTCTTCCGCTATGAGCCTCCGGCCGTGAGCCGAGAGACCAAGGAAGAAGCTGAGCAGGGCCGCGATGAGAACTGGTTCGACATGTCGACCAACCCGGAGTTGGCTCGTGCGGTTGCCGCGGCGAACGAGGTCGCTAACCGCCCGGTTGATGATCCGGTAGCTGCAGCAGCGGGTAATACCCCTGAGAGGAAGAAGAACCGCCGCGCCGAGTCAGCTCAGCCCGCTCAGCCTGAACAGTTGGGTGGCCAGAACCGCCCGGCAGCGGTTGAACCTGCAACACCGGATGCACCGGCTGCACCGTCAGTTCCCTCCGGCAAACGTGACCTGCCCTCGGCTCCTGGTACCGGTAATACCAATGCAGGCGGCGGTGCCCACTCCACCGATCATCCAGATTTTTCAGGATGGTCACGTGACCCTTACACCCCAGAAAATGGGCAGTAAGTTTTTATAATTCGTCAGCTCGCTGAAGCAGGTGGACTGCCAGGTTCCACCCGGCCAACTCCGCCTGCCAACCAGCTGCTGCGAGGCGCTGATTGACGGCCTGTTTAGAAACTCCCAATTCTTCCGCGGCCTCTACCTGTGAATAACCAGCGCGAACCAAACCAGTTGCCTCGCGCCCTTCGGGGGACCTGCGAGAGATAACGTGATGCAGCAATGTGAATGCTGCACCAATATCCTCCGAGTAGTCCTTACCACGCGGATTGTTAGTCCGAATGCGGGTTTTTACCGTGCCGGCTCTGCCTCCCTTACCGATGACTGAGCTCGATGCCAGATGCGCTTGCTCAATGTTGTCCTGAGGACAAACACCGATACCTATTGCCCAGTCACCTGCGGCCAATAGCGCCAGCACAAGCGTGGTGACTCCCACAGCATTTTCAGGAGCTGCGCGAAGCTCTTCGATACCTGCAACCTCAACAGTTCCTACGCCTTCCAGGCCGGAAAGTGCCTGCGCAGAGGCCTGAACGTGATCTGCCCTGCGAGTAGATCGACCGCGATACCTGGCAAAGACTGAGTACATACGTTCTAGTCTAGCCCCACCCCTTGACACTTGGGCTAAGACACGTTCATTGCCTCCGCAAACTCACGGGCAACCAACACCAGTCCGCCGAAAAACTCACGTCTAGTTCTAGAGCGCCAAGCGGTGTTTTAATGTTTCGAAGAACCGGTTACGACAGGGAACTTGGCGTCCGCAAGAAGCCCCAGCAGGCCAAGCACGAGCAGAATTCCCGTGGCCACCGCAAAGCGCACGTCGAAGCCGACCAACAGCGCGTCGCCAAGCAAAACGACGGCGAGTGTGTTCGGCGCCGAACCTAGGGCAGTAGCGATGATATACGGCACGATGCGTATCGACGACAGCCCACAGGCGTAGTTGAGAAACGAAAATGGCACGCCAGCAATCATGCGCAAGCTGAGCACTGTGAGCCAGCCGCGTTGTTCCAACCGGTGGTCGAGACTGAGGAGACGGCGGTTAGTCAGGTGCGTGCGAAACCAGTCGCGTCCCAAAAACCGCACAATACAGAGGGAGAGAAGGGCAGACACCGTGGTCGCAGTAATTGCGAGCAGGAAACCGAGCATTGGTCCGAAGAGGATTCCGGAAGCCAAAGTGAATACGGTGCGGGGGATTGGAAACTGAGTCAGTGCAACGTATGCGAGAAAGTAGAGGAGAGGGAACCAGTCACCGGCATCGATGGACCACTGCCGGATGGTAGCGACGGTGGGAACATCGACGTACAGCGTGACGACGACCCCCACACCTACGGCTAGCACCAGCAGAACCTTTTTGAGTGTAGGGGTAATTCGCACATCGGATACGTTCACCCATTTGAGGTTACCGGGGATTGCGGAGAAGCGTGTGACCTGCAAGTTGGAGGCCCTGCAAGGAGGGCGATTCAGTGGCTAAAGGCGTTTGCCCTTTATTTCACTAGGATGGGAGTCAAGGTCACTATGCCTTGGCTCGAGCACTTGACGTGCCCGTCAGCACAAAACCGAACGTAAGGGTATTGCACAAGTAGCTGAAAAGTTCAGTGCACGGACACTCAGGTGAGTCTTAGCGTCTGACTAGTGGCTCTTATTGACTATTGGAGGAAGCCAACGCCTTTAGATCCCTTTCCGTCGCGGAGAATTCGGAAATTGTCGCAGCCGAATATCCTCGGCCATGGATTGATGGGGGCGTTGCTTAGAACATGTAAGGGAGAAGGTCTGTCGTGACTGACCGAACGACCCCCGAATCACCTTCCACGCTGCCGTCAAACTTCGAGGAATTGCAGAATTCCTGGTATCAGGGCGTGGCCAAGGTATTCGCGCGGGTGCACAAGCAAGACGTTGCAGATGTACCGCTCGATATTTGGAAACGACTGATTCAGACCACCTACGACGGTGTCGATGTCCGTCCGCTCTACACCCGCGCGGATGAGCATGCGGAAAGCCCAGCTCCGGGTCAGTTCCCATTCGTCCGTGGCGCAAAGGTCACTTCGGACAACACCAACGGTTGGGGCGTTCGAGAGACTTTCGGTCGCCAGTACCCGGGTGAGGAAGCCCTTGACCCAAAGGCCGTCAACGAGGCTCTGCTGACTGCCCTGGAAAACGGCACCACGGACATCCGCCTGGACTTCACCGGCTCCCTCGAAGCCGCTGACGTGCCAGCTCTGCTTAACAACGTCTACCTCGACCTTGCTCCGATTGCCGTACATGCTGGTAAGAAGACTGCACAGGTTGCGGAAGCACTGACGTCCTACATCGAGCAGGCAAACCCGACTAATCCGGACAACATCGCAGTAGAGCTTTCTGCAGCTCCGCTGACCTCTGCTTTTGCCGGTATTGATGATGTTTCTCTCGACGAGGCCATTCAGCTGGCCGTCAAGGCAGCTAAGCAGCCGGGCGACGTCCGCGCCCTGCTTGTCGACGGCGTTGTTTTCTCCAACTTGGGTGCAAACAACATCCAGGAGATCGGCTACAGCCTCGCCGTTGGTGTCGCCTACCTGCGTGCGCTGACTAAAGCGGGCTTGAGCGCTGAAGAAGCGCTCGGCCAGATTTCTTTCCGCTTTGCCGCTACCGACGACCAGTTCGACACCATTGCGAAGTTCCGCGCCGCTCGCGTTCTGTGGGCCCGCGTTGCTGAGGTCATCGGTGCCCCTGAGTCTGGCCGCGCTCCGATGCACGCCGTGACAGCCCCAGTCATGTTCAGCCAGCGCGATCCGTGGGTCAACATGCTGCGTGTAACTGTCGCCTCCTTCGCCGCAGGTGTCGGCGGTGCTTCCTCAGTTGAGGTTCTGCCGTTTGATTACGCAGTTGTCGGCGGCATGCCGAACGTCTCCAAGACTTTCAAGGCTCGCATCGCTCGCAACACCAACCTGTTGCTGCTGGAAGAGTCTCACCTTGGTTACGTCGCCGACCCAGCAGGTGGCTCCTATTTCGTCGAAGACCTGACCGAGGAAATGGCTGACAAGGCGTGGGAGATCTTCACCGGCACTGAGGCCGCCGGCGGTTTCACCTCCGCAGAGGCCGATATTCGCGCCGCCCTGGACGCTACCTGGGAAAAGCGCCGCGCCGATATCGCACATCGCCGCACCAAGGTCACCGCTATCAACGAGTTCCCGAACCTGGCTGAAGCCCCACTGGCTCCCGAGGCTCGCCCGGAGGGCGATCCGATTCGCCGTTGGGCACGCGACTTCGAGGCGCTGCGCAACCGCTCCGATGACTTCCTGGCTGAAAAGGGCAACCGTCCGCTGATTGCCATGCTGCCGCTGGGTCCGCTGGCCAAGCACAACATCCGCACTGGTTTTACCTCCAACCTGCTGGCTTCCGGCGGTATCGCCGTCGCTAACCCCGGCCAGGTTGTGCCGGGCGAGGCCGGTTTCGAAGAGGCAGTGAAGGCCTCTCCGATTGTCGTGCTGTGCGCAGCCGACAGCGAGTACGAGGCCTCGGGCCAGGACGCTGTCAAGGCCGCCCGCGCCGCAGGCGCTAAAGAGGTCCTGGTGGCCGGCTCCGAGAAGAGCTTCGCTAATGCCGCTGAAGACGCTCGCCCCGACGGATACCTGAACATGACCATCGATGCTGTCGCGGAGCTGTCCCGACTGCTGAACGAACTGGGAGCGTGAAGGAAGTAATGACCACCATCCCAAATTTCGCTGACATCTCCCGCAACACCGACGACGCGGCAGCTGCCACCAACAAGGCAGCTGCCGCGGAAGCCGGTGAAGTGTGGACCATTCCAGAAGGCATCGACGTCAAGCGTGTCTACGATCGCGCTGACCGCGACGCCGCAGCTGCCGAGGGCCACCCGGTAGATTCTTTCCCGGGTATCGCCCCATTCATGCGCGGGCCGTACCCGACCATGTACACCAACCAGCCGTGGACTATTCGCCAGTACGCTGGTTTCTCCACCGCAGCTGAATCCAACGCCTTCTACCGCCGCAACCTCGCGGCCGGACAGAAGGGTCTTTCGGTCGCTTTCGACCTGGCGACCCACCGCGGTTACGACTCGGACAACCCGCGTGTGTCCGGCGACGTCGGTATGGCCGGTGTGGCAATTGACTCGATTTACGACATGCGTGAGCTCTTCCAGGGCATTGACCTGGGCGGTGTCTCGGTGTCTATGACCATGAACGGCGCTGTGCTGCCGATTCTGGCCTTCTACATTGTCACTGCTGAAGAGCAGGGCGTTTCGACTGAGCAACTGCGCGGTACGATCCAGAACGACATTCTCAAGGAGTTCATGGTTCGTAACACCTACATTTACCCGCCGAAGCCCTCGATGCGAATCATCTCTTCGATCTTCGAGTACACCTCGGCAAAGATGCCGAAGTTCAACTCGATTTCGATTTCCGGCTACCACATTCAGGAAGCCGGCGCGACGGCCGACCTCGAGCTCGCTTACACGCTTGCCGACGGCATCGAGTACCTGCGGGCCGGTATTGACGCTGGCTTGGAAGTTGATAAGTTCGCTCCGCGTCTGTCCTTCTTCTGGGGCATCTCGATGAACACCTTCACCGAGATTGCCAAGCTGCGTGCAGGCCGTATCCTCTGGTCTGAGCTGGTTGGCAAGTTTGGTCCGAAGAACCCCAAGTCGCAGTCCCTGCGTACTCACTCGCAGACCTCCGGTTGGTCGCTGACCGCCCAGGACGTCTACAACAACGTCGCTCGTACTGCGGTTGAGGCTATGGCCGCAACGCAGGGCCACACCCAGTCGCTGCACACCAACGCCCTGGACGAGGCCTTGGCACTGCCGACTGACTTCTCGGCCCGTATTGCTCGTAACACTCAGCTGCTGCTCCAGCAGGAGTCCAACACCACGCGTCCGGTTGATCCGTGGGCTGGTTCCTACTACATCGAGTGGTTGACCAACGAGCTGGTCAAGCGTGCACGCCAGCACATCGACGAGGTCGAAGAGGCTGGCGGTATGGCACAGGCCACTATCGAGGGGATTCCGAAGCTCCGCATTGAAGAGGCGGCAGCTCGTACGCAGGCTCGTATTGACTCGGGGCGCCAGGCTCTCATTGGCGTGAATAAGTACCAGGTCGAAGAGGACGAAGCCATCGAGGTTCTCAAGGTTGAGAATTCCCGCGTGCGCCAGGAGCAGATTGACAAGCTGGCTCGCCTGCGTGCCGAGCGCGACGAGGAAGAGGTTCAGAAGGCACTGGCCGCTCTGACCGATGCTTGTCGTAACCCGGGTGAACCGGGGGACCTGGACAAGAACCTGTTGAAGCTCGCTGTCGACTGTGCTCGCGCCATGGCCTCCATCGGTGAAATCTCCGACGCAATGGAAGAGGTCTTTGGCCGCCACCAGGCCGAGATTCGTACCCTCTCCGGCGTCTACAAGGACGAAGTTGGCAAGGAGGGTGCCGTGTCTAACGTCTCCAAGGCCATCGCCATGGCCGATAAGTTCGAAGAGCAGGAAGGTCGCCGTCCGCGTATCTTCCTGGCCAAGATGGGCCAGGATGGTCACGACCGCGGCCAGAAGGTCATCGCGTCCGCCTACGCGGACCTCGGCATGGACGTTGACGTGGGGCCGTTGTTCCAGACTCCGGAGGAGGCCGCCAAATCGGCAGTCGACTCGGATGTCCACGTCGTCGGTGTTTCTTCGCTAGCCGCCGGACACCTGACGCTCGTGCCTGCTCTTCGCGATGAGCTGGCAAAGCTGGGTCGCGAGGACATCATGATTGTCGTCGGTGGTGTTATCCCACCGGGCGACTTCCAGGAACTCTACGATGCCGGCGCCGCGGCTATTTACCCGCCGGGCACCGTCATCGCTGATTCGGCAATCGACATGATGACCAAGCTCTCTGCCGAGCTGGGCCTCGACATTGCCGTTGACGAAGAGTCCTAATTAACTACCGCATACGCGCTGAGCTGAGCGTTCAGCTCAGCGCGTTGTCGGAATTGAGAAGTAGCGATGAACGAGTTTCTTGAAGAAAACCTGGGCACCCTCGTCACTACCGCTGGCACGGTCGTTGAGGGCAAGACAGCTGTGGCCCCCGAAGTTGTCCGTCGTGCGCGACGACGGATTGATGTTGACGACCTCTTTGAGGGCGTGCGGGCTGGAAACCGCACTAAGTTAGCTCGGGCAATCACTCTGTTGGAGTCGACTGCTCCGGCGCATAAGGTGCTGGCTCAGGAACTACTGGTGAAGTTGCTGCCATTTTCCGGAAAGGCTATGCGTGTCGGCCTTACCGGTGTCCCCGGCGTCGGTAAATCAACCACGATTGAAACCCTCGGGTTGAAGCTGATTGAGGAGGGCCACCGCGTTGCAGTGCTGGCCATCGACCCGTCGTCGACGAAGTCCGGTGGTTCGATTCTGGGCGATAAGACCCGTATGTCCCGGCTCTCGGCCGCGGATGAGGCCTTCATCCGTCCGTCGCCTTCTGCGGGCACGCTCGGTGGTGTCGCCAAGGCAACGCGTGAGGCCATGGTGGTGCTCGAGGCCGCAGGCTACGACATTGTCATCGTCGAGACTGTCGGCGTCGGCCAGTCCGAGGTCGCGGTGGCACAGATGGTGGATACGTTTGCGTTTCTGGCACTCGCCGGCGCTGGTGACCAACTCCAGGGCATCAAGAAGGGTGTGCTGGAGATGGCCGACGTGATTTCCATCAACAAGGCGGATGGTAAGAACCTGCGCCCGGCAAAGCGCGCTGCGCGTGACCTGATGACCGCCATGAAGATGGTGCGTTCCTCAGATCAAGTCTGGACTCCACCGGTGCTGACTATGTCGGCATTAGAGGACGAGGGCATCGACAAGTTCTGGCAAGCCATCGAAGACCATGTCGAGGCTATGCACGAGAATCATCTCTTCGATGAAAACCGCGCTAACCAGCAGATTAAGTGGATGTGGTCCATGGTGCACGAAACGCTCTTGCAGCGACTCAACACCAACGAGGCTGTGCAGATAGAGAGCTCCCTGGTGGAAAAACAACTCCGCTCGGGGCAGCTCACACCGACGCTCGCTGCCCAGCGCATTATGGAGGCATTCGACAAAGGAAGGGCACCGAACGCCGGGCTCGACGATTAGGTACTGAACAACGTAGCTCCCACCAGCGAGACCAATTCCTAGCCGCACGGGTGGGAAACTAGCAGCGCCAAAGAAAAGCAACCCTGCGATCACCTATCGGAGTCTGTCCGGTTGGGTCGCGGGGTTTTCGTCGTAAAGCGAGCGTATCCGTGTGCGCCTACTGACCGCGGTGATGGGGCGGATCGCTGTAGAGCGTGTGTTCGGCGAAGTGGAGAGCGTTGATCACCAGGTTGGTGAGGTGCTCGTCGGGCTGCGAATAGAAGCTAGACGTGCCCTCCTTGCGGGTCTGCACCATATTGGCCATGCGCAACTTCGCCAGGTGTTGAGAAATCGCGGGGATGGGGCGATCGAGCGCACTAGCGATGGCGGTGACGGTCATCTCCCCGTCACGAAGGAGTGACAGGATGGAGAGACGCGTCTTGTCCGCCATCAACTTCAGTACGTTAGTGGCAACGTCGAGCTCGGTGCTCGTAGGAGCCTTCTCAGTCATTTGGAGGGGTAAGTCCTTTCGAAGTCGACATGCCAAACACTTAGTATGTTCAATAAGGTGAACATTACTACGTATTGATATCAGTATTCAATTTCAGATGTCACAATAAGCTGTCGCAAAAGAGGGGAGAGCGCTTCTAAGGGATAGCGACCAAAGATACTGAAAATTCCTTCAGTAATATCATCTGCATGGATTGGTTGATGAGCGCCTTCCCATGGCTGGTGGAGGACTTAACGTGGTGGCAAGTACTATTCTTCGCGCTCGACTACACGATTAAGTTCATCGCGATTGGATGGGTGCCGGAAAACCGAAGCCCATCGGCTTCGACAGCGTGGCTGCTACTGATTCTGCTGATTCCATTTATCGGCCTACCTCTGTTCCTCTTCCTGGGCTCGCAGCAGATCACGGGCCGCCGGCACGAGGTACAGGCACTGGCACAGGAACTCATTGCGGAACGTACCGAGCATCTGCCCGACGTACCGGACGATGCCAAGATAGAAGATGACGTTGTCAACGTATTCAAGCTCTCGCGTCAGCTCACGGGAATGCCGGCAATTGCCAGCGCGGAAAAGGGACTTTTCACCGAATTCGATACCTCCATTGACCGCATGATTGAGACCATCGATGCGGCTCAGAAATCTATCCACGTGCAGTCCTACATCTTTGCACTGGATTCCAGCACCGAGCCTTTCATACAGGCTCTCGAACGCGCGCACGACAGGGGACTAGAGGTCAAGGTACTGGTCGATCCAATTGGTTCGTGGAAATACCCCGGCTACTACAAGCTGAAAAAACGCCTGAACCAGTCCAAAATTTCCTGGCACCCAATGCTGCCCGTGAGCTTACTGAAGCTCACCTGGCGCCGCCTGGATCTGCGTAATCACCGCAAGCTCGTAGTGATTGATGGCGACATTGTATTCATGGGCTCGCAGAATTTGATTGAGCCCGAATATCAGAAGAAGAAGAACCATAAGATCGGCCGCCGCTGGGTGGACACATGGATTGAGCTCGAGGGCGATATTGCGCTGGCCTTCGACGCAATTTTTGCGGTTGATTGGACCAGCGAGCTATACAAGACCCCAGATGCCACCAGGAACTATTCACTCCACACCACTGAGGTCAACGACAACTACAACGTGGTCCAGGTGCTGCCGTCGGGTCCGGGCTTCAGCACGGAGCCGAACCTGCGCGTGTTCAATAACATGATCTACCAGGCGCACGAGCGGATTATCGCCGTCAGCCCGTACTTCGTCCCGGACGAGTCCATGCTCATGGCGCTGACCTCCGCCGCATATGGAGGTATCGACGTTCAGCTCTACGTTAACGAAGAGTCCGATCAGTTCATGGTCGGCCACGCGCAGCAGTCCTACTACCAGGCACTGCTAACCGCTGGCGTGAAGATTTACCGCTATCCGGCGCCTGCCGTCCTGCACTCCAAGTTCATGGTTATCGACGACCGCATGGCCATGTTCGGCTCGTCCAATCTAGATATGCGCTCCTTCGGCCTCAATTACGAGATCACGCTTCTTTCCGCCGCCGGTTCCATCGTGGACAAACTGATCACGCTTGCCGACGAGTACCGCGACAAATCCCTCCTGCTCACCCAGGAGGAATGGAATGACCGCCCCCTTCGCCAGCGCTACCTGGACTCTGTTTTCCGCTTGACCTCGGCGCTGCAATAGGGCAGTACCATAGAGGTCCCCCCAGAAAACACAAAAATCCCGAGAGCTGCATTTACTGCAGTTTCTCGGGATTTATCTTGTGTCCGGAGGGGGACTTGAACCCCCACGCCCGTTAATAGGGCACTAGCACCTCAAGCTAGCGCGTCTGCCATTCCGCCACCCGGACCGGGTAGGAAGCACTTCCGTGCCGACCTGTGATACTGTATCCCGACTACATAATGAAACACAAATTGGCAGGTCATCAGGGTATTAAGGTGCCAAACCTGGGTGTAATTACATCTCCGTTGTTAGCCCCGCATCCGCATTGGATTCACGCTGAGAATCCGGCACTGAGGATAGGCAGTCTGGCGAAGTCCCTGCAGCGCGCTCATAAAGTAGGCACACTGGTAGTTATGACTACGAATTCCAACGACACCGCAAACAATGCTACAAATAACACTGCACATGCTCCGGTTTTCCCGGGCCCGGATCCGTACGCACCGCTGAAGGATTTGCCAACCTTCGAGCTGTCCTCGCCAGATATCAAGGACGGCGAGAAGATTGCGGATGAATTCCGCGCTCCGTCGAATGTTTCCCCGCAGTTGGATTGGGCCAATCTGCCGGAGGGCACGAAGTCCATTGCCGTGACCTGCTTCGATCCGGACGCCCCGACCGCTTCGGGCTTCTGGCACTGGGCTGTGTTCAACATTCCAGCGACCGAAAAGGGTCTACCACAGGGAGCTGGCTCCGAAGACAGCTCTAAGCTGCCAGACGGTGCTATCCAGCTTGTCGGTGACTCTGGCATGCGTGGTCACTACGGAGCTAACCCACCGGCGCAGCATGCCCCACACCGTTACATGTACGCGGTGCACGCGGTCGACGTCGAGAAGCTTGATGTTCCGGAAGACGCGACGCCGACAGTGCTTGGCTTCAACCTGTATTTTCACTCGATTGCGCGTGCCATCATCACGCCGTGGTGGGAGAACGTCGGGGAGTAAGGGTACGACGCCCACACGGGCAACTCAACCGACCGGGCACGCTACTCATACAGAAAACCCCGGGGCCAGCGCCTTCATGGCAGCGGGACCCGGGGTCGCGTGTTTATTGGATTAAAAAGGCCTCATCGGCTCTCAGCAGTTAACCACGCCACGGCAGACCACAGCCGACAGCCTCCGAAATGGAGTAGAAGCCCTGAGCTCGAATCTGGCGAGCTAACCCTTGGTGAATGTCACGAATCCAGTCTGGACCGCCATAGATTAACGGTGTGTAGCCCTGCAGCAGGGAAGCGCCGTTGGCAATCCGCTCCCATGCCTGCTCAGCAGTCTCGATGCCGCCGACGCTGATCAGAACAAGTTTGTCTCCGGCGCGCTCGTGCAGCAGCTTCAGTACCTCTAGTGACCGAGCTGCCACAGGTGCACCCGAGACTCCACCGGCACCCATCTCCGCGACTTCATCCGCGGGCGTACGCAGGCCCTCGCGAGAAATGGTGGTGTTGGTTGCCACAATGCCCGCCAGCCCCAGATCAACAGCCAGGTCAGCAACTGCAATGACATCCTCGTCGGAGAGGTCAGGAGCAATCTTGACCAGCACCGGCGAGTCGGTCTCCTCAGTCACCGCTGCCAGAATCGGCCGCAGGGACTCTACCGCCTGAAGGTCGCGCAGACCCGGCGTGTTCGGTGAGGAGACATTGACAACCACATAGTCCGCCAAGCCTCCGAGCTGGCTGGCCGATTCTCGATAGTCATCGACGGCCTCTTCGAGCGGAGTTACCTTGGTCTTGCCAATGTTGATACCGATGACGTCGTCGCTGCGACGCGCCCGCAGGTTCTCCGCTACAGTGGCGGCACCGGGGTTGTTGAAACCCATGCGGTTCAAGATGGCGCGGTCTTCCTTCAGGCGGAACAGACGCGGGCGATCGTTGCCCGGCTGCGGCTTGGCAGTCACGGTTCCCAGTTCCGCGTAGCCAAAACCAATTGGTCCCCAGCAATCCGGGGCAATAGCAGCCTTGTCGAAGCCCGCGGCGAGCCCCAGCGGACGCGGGAAGTCCACACCGAACACGGTTTGACGCAGCACAGCATCGTCAACAACGAGTAGCTTGCTCACCGCCCGCTGAAGACTCTCCGACTTCTGCAGCCCCTTCAGGGTCTTCGAGATGGCCTCGTGAATCTGCTCCGGCGGAACCCGGAACATTGCCTTTAGCGCGAGTTGATAGGACTTGGCGCGAAGTTTCGAAGGCATCTACTTAGTCTCTCCCTCGGAGTCATCTGCTCCCTTGGTGTCACCTGCACCGGTCGGTAGTTTATCGGCTGGCTCCCGAACCGACATCTCCTCACGAATTTTCTCTGCATCCTGCTTGAAATCAGCAATTGCCTTATCGACGTCCGCGGAGTCAAAAATCTGAGCTCCGTCACCGGTAGCCGAGAAGACGCCAATTTGGCCATCCTCGGTGGCGACAACCGACTGTGGGTCTGCAACCGTGTTGATGTCCGCGACCTTGACTGGGGTACCCGAGCTGATGTCGTAGCCAGTCAGCTTGTTCACCTTCGTCGAAGTCACCCAGACAATTCCGCGCGATTCGTCGACCGCTACCGCCCACGGCGCCTCCGGAGCCGGAGCTGCTTGGTGAAGTCGGATGATGTCGGTTGCCGTGTAAATCAGTAGCTGGTTGCCCTTGGTGTCTGCGGCAGCGATGACATGGTCACCGGAAGCTACCTTGCCGACGCCAATGCCCGCACGCAGCGCAGAACCAGCGCGGGATTCATCGAGTTTGAGCTCATGCACCGAGGTCTCTGGACGGTTAACTTCTAAAAGCTTGACGTCAGCGTCACTGTCCGCATCCGGAATCTCAACAAGCTGCGAGCCGTTGTTCGCGGCCTTAAAGTCACTGGCCAACTCGCCGTCAGCGCCGAATACATCGATGACATTGCTATCCGCATGGGCACCGATGATGCGGCCGCCTTCCAGGCCAACTGCGGCGGAGTAGTTGGTACCACGACCAACGACGGCCGCTTCCGTGGCCTGGTCAGTAATGACATGGATGCCATCTTCACACGGCAGCAGAGCAGTGGGGCCGCCCGGCGCGAGTTCGCCGCACTTGGCGTCCAGCTTCGTCGAACGCTCGATTGGGTTATTCAGCGGACCGGCAAAGATCTTGTCCCCGGCCTTCAGGACAACTCGATCGCCGACCAGCACTGCATCAGTGATGCCCTCATCAATCTTCTTGGCTTTCCCGATAGCAGTATCGGGAGCAGCGGGTGAAGCGGCCGGCACTGGCGTGGCGTTGCCCATTCCGGCATCGATGTCTCCTTCCACATCGGAGGAGCACCCTGCCAGGACCACTGCGCTAGCGGAAAGCCCCGCTAGAAGGGAGGTTATGACACGTCGACGACTGTTTTCACTCACGCTATAGAAACTACCACCCCGGCCGGATTACTTTGTGGACGCCTCCAGCCGTGGGAAGTTCTCGCATTCGTTGCGCTTTATAAGCCTTTATAAGAATGCGGTTACTGATTACAGCGTGACGTCGTCAAGCGCGTTGCAAATCTGCGGTGGCAGCGTGAGTTGTTCGGCGGTGAGGTTTTCGCGTAGCTGAGCGCGGTCTCGAGCGCCAACGAGGATCGAGGTGACGCCCGGCCGATCGCGCGCCCAGGAAATCGCTGCGACGGCAGCACTGACGCCGAGCCCCTTGGCTGCGGTGGTCAGCGCACCTGCGACCGTGACGCCGCGTGTGTCGAGGTAGTCCTGTACCTCTGCGTCCGCGTGTTCGGAAGCAGCGCGGGAGTCCTCCGGAATGATGTGCTGGTATTTGGCGGTCAACACACCTTGGGCCAGTGGGGCGCCACCGATAAAGCCGAGACCCAAATGCTCACAGGCGGGCAGCAGCTCAGCCTCAGGGCTTCGCTGGAGCAGCGAGTACTCATGCTGTGCAAACACCGGAGCGATTCGATTCGCGGCGGCATGCGTCACCGCTGCTTGCCATCCGCTGTATCCACGCAGTCCGGCGTAACGTACTTTCCCCGTGCGTACAGCCCATTCCAGGGTGTCGGCGACCTCTTCCGGCGGGGTCAGCCCATCCCAGTAGCCGGGCGACCACAGATCAATGTGTTCGACGCCGAGGCGTCCGAGCGTATCGTCGAGGTCCTTTTGCAGTGTCTTACGCGAGCAGTCCACGCGCCTGCCGACGGGCCGCTCGGGGTGAATGCCAGATGTGACCGAAAGCACCAATTCGTCGGCAACGCCGCACTTTGCGATGACTGCACCCAGCATGTCGGCAACAGTGTCGCCGCCGTGGAGTGGGGAAGCATCGACAAGGTTGCCTCCGGCGTCGAGGAAGTCCGTCAGGATGCGTCCGGCCTCGTCTTGCCTGGTACCCGCACCCCAGGTGGCCGTACCCAGCCCCAAGGCGGAGACGCGTAAACCGCTGTTGCCCAGAATTCGTTGTTGCACGATTTTTACTTTAGGACACCTGTGTGCGCTCGCGGGAAAACTTCCGCCGGAGAGGTCTCGCTACGGCCGCGCCGAAACCTCGCTATAGCCACAACACAAATCGGACGAGTAGCCTATACACCCGTGACTATCATGACGACACTAAGCGCCTCAGCGGATACTGCTGCCGATACCGCCGGCACCGGTATGACCTGGGCGCAGACGATCATTCTGTCCGTAGTGCAAGGTCTGACGGAATTTCTCCCGGTGAGTTCCTCGGGGCACCTGCGGATTGTCTCTGAGCTGCTGTGGGGCCAGGACGCCGGCGCATCCTTCACCGCTGTAGTACAGCTCGGCACCGAATTGGCTGTGCTGGTGTTCTTCGCCAAGGACATCTGGCAGATTCTCACTGGCTGGTTTGCCGGCCTGTTCAATAAGGAAGCACGCGGTTTCAACTACCGCATGGGCTGGATGGTGATTGTCGGTACCCTGCCGATTGCCATCATCGGCGTGCTGGGGAAGGATCTCATCCGCGACAACCTGCGCAATCTCTGGATTACAGCCGCTGTGTTGGTGCTTTTCTCCTTTGTCTTTATCGCCGCAGAGAAGTTCGGCCGTCGTGAGCGCAACTATGAAGAGCTGACCATGCGAGATGCCATCGTCATGGGTTTCGCGCAGTGTCTGGCGCTCATTCCGGGGGTGTCGCGCTCGGGCGGTACGGTGTCTGCCGGCCTGTTCTTGCACTTGGATCGAGAGGTTGCAACGCGCTTTTCCTTCCTGCTGGCTATCCCCGCTGTTTTCGCTGCTGGAATTTTTTCGCTTCCAGACGCGTTTGACCCTGCGGCGGGACAGGCCGCTAGTGGTGCGCAATTGGCCATCGGTACGCTGATTGCCTTCGTCGTCGGTTATGCGTCTATCGCATGGCTGCTGAAGTTTGTGTCGAACCACTCCTTCGCTTGGTTCGCCGCGTACCGCATCCCGGTCGGTTTGATTGTTATGGTGTTGCTCGGCTTCGGCACGATCAACGCTGTTTAGTGAGGTAGTGAGTATTTCATGCATTCGTGGCCCCAACCACAGGTTCCCAGTCTCGGCGATGCGCGCTTCGATGTGTTCAACCGCGCCAGCAATGCAGGTACGGCGCATTCGCTTGACGACGAAAGCTCAACATCGGTACCCCTACGCCTCTACGACACCGCGGATCAGAAGGTCTCCCAGGTGGAAGCGGGGCCAGAGGCGACTATGTACGTGTGTGGCATCACGCCCTATGACGCCACACACCTGGGGCACGCGGCAACGTACCTCACCTTTGATCTGATTTACCGTCAGCTGCTGGACAATGGGCACTCGGTGCATTACGTGCAGAACATCACCGATGTCGATGACCCGTTGTTCGAGCGTGCGGAGCGCGATGGGGTGGACTGGCGCGAGCTGGGCACCTCGCAGATTGATTTGTTCCGCTCGGATATGGAAAACCTGTCGGTGATTCCGCCACGCGACTACATCGGTGCCATTGAATCCGTCGGCGAGGTCGTGGAAATGGTCGAGAAGCTGCTGGAAACTGGCTCGGCCTATCAGCTCACCAATGACGAGTACCCGGATGTGTACTTCCGCAAGAGTGCCACCGAGAACTTCGGTTACGAGTCCAATTACTCGGCAGAGCAGATGGCGGAGTTCTTTGCGGAGCGCGGTGGCGACCCGGATCGCCCGGGCAAGGAGGACCCGCTGGACGCGCTGGTGTGGCGTGCCGCTCGGCCCGGGGAGCCAAGCTGGGAGGCCCCCTTTGGTGCGGGCCGGCCGGGTTGGCACATTGAGTGCTCGGCGATTGCTACCAACCGCTTGGGTAAGAGCTTCGACATTCAGGGCGGTGGCTCGGACCTGGCTTTCCCACACCATGAGTTCTCGGCGGCTCACGCTGAGGCCGCTACTGGTTGTGCACGTATGGCCCGCCACTATGTTCACGCTGGCATGATTGCGCTGGATGGTGTCAAGATGTCCAAGTCGCTGGGCAACCTGGTGTTTGTCTCCAAGCTGGTGGCCGCCGGCGTGGATCCGAGTGCGATTCGTATTGGCGTGTTCGCCAGCCATTACCGCTCTGATCGCGATTGGTCGGACGAGGTGCTGGAGGCGGCCAAGGCACGTCTCGAAACCTGGCGTGCGGCTTGCGCAGCTACTAAGACTGCCACCGATGAGAAGGCGGTGAGCGCGGCAGCGGCACTGGTTGCCGATGTGCGCGCAAGCCTGGCCAATGACTTGGATACGCCGGCTGCGCTGGACGCTATCGATGCCTGGGCTGCGGAGTGGTCCTCGGCTACCGGCAACAAAGCAGAAGCTGGCGGAGCAGAAGAGGCCGCAGAAGCTGGCACAGTAACTGGCGCAGCGGGTGCCGGAGAGTTCGTTGCCACCGCGCTGGACGCGCTGCTTGGCGTTAAACTTTGATCATGAGCAACTCAGACATGTCTGCAGTCGAAGTAACGAAAGAGAACATCGATAAACTAGTTGCCGATTTGCGCATGTTTGCCACCGGCAGCTACCTGCAGCCCGAGGAACGCGAGTTCTGGGAGCCACTTTTTGACGAAGCGGTAGCCGACCAGGTCGGGGAAGTTCTCCGTGAGGCCGCCGCTGGTATTGATCAGGCGGCGGAGCTGGCCGTCGATAAGCGAGAAGAAGCCGCGACGCAGGCGGTAGAGAACTGCCTACAGCGCGTGGCTGCGATTGAGCATGAGCACGGCGGCTCGATTTTTGACGAGGAGCTCGACGAGATTCTCGCCATTATCAATTCCGCAACGAAGGCTGTCGGCTTGGACCTGCCTTCGGTGAAGGCGGAAAGCTACTTCGAGATGGAATAACCAGCCCGATTATCGGCGCGGTTCTGAAAGTAGACTAAGGTGTCTACTTATGACTGATCGCCACTCTTCCGAGTTCCTCACCGCACTGCACAGCCGTGTACTCATTGGCGACGGCGCCATGGGTACCCAGCTGCAGTCTTTTGACCTCGACGTTGACGCGGACTTCCTCGGCTACGAGGGCTGTAATGAGATTCTCAATGACACTCGTCCCGACATTATCGAGACGATTCATCGACGCTATTTCGAGGCCGGCGCCGACCTGGTCGAAACCAATACCTTCGGCTGTAACTTCCCGAACCTCGCGGATTACGACATCGAAGACCGTATCCAGGAACTAGCGCACAAGGGCACCGCAATCGCCCGGAAGGTCGCTGACGAAATGGGGCCGGGGCGCGAGGACATGCGACGCTTTGTCCTCGGTTCGCTGGGCCCGGGCACGAAGCTGCCGTCTTTGGGGCACGCTCCGTACGCTCAGCTTCGCGACGCTTACACGGAGGCCGGACTCGGCATGATTTCCGGTGGCGCGGACGCGTTTTTGATTGAAACCTGTCAGGACTTGCTGCAGGTAAAGGCGGCCGTCAACGGTGTCAAGGCCGCCATGCATCAAACTGAGAAGAAGATTCCAATCGTCGTCCACGTGACTGTCGAGACCACAGGCACCATGCTGATGGGCTCGGAGATTGGTGCAGCCCTGGCAGCGCTACAGCCGCTGGGTATCGACATGATTGGTCTGAACTGTGCAACGGGTCCGGACGAGATGAGCGAGCACCTGCGCTACCTGTCCAACTTCGCCTCCATCCCGGTATCGGTGATGCCGAATGCGGGTCTACCAGTGCTGGGCAAGAACGGTGCGACCTACCCGCTGACCGCCCCAGAGCTGGCCACTGCGCTGCGCGGATTTGTTGAAGAGTTTGGCCTGGCGATGGTCGGTGGCTGTTGTGGTACTACACCGGAGCATGTTTCCGCTGTTCGCGATGCTATTACCGGTGCTGGCGCCTACGCTGAGCAGGGCCCAGCCGTTAAGGCAGCGCGCCCCTCGACGGACCCGGATGCGAAGCCCATCGATGAGGTCGCTTCTCTGTACTCGGCAACCCCGCTGACGCAGACGACCGGCATCACCATGATTGGTGAGCGCACCAACGCCAACGGTTCTAAGGCTTTCCGCGAGGCCATGCTGGCCGGTGATTGGGAGAAGTGCCTTAACACCGCCCGAGGTCAGGTCACTGATGGCGCACACATGATTGACCTGTGTGTCGACTACGTGGGGCGCGACGGTCGCGATGACATGGCAACCCTGGCATCTCAAATCGCCACCTCGGTGACGTTGCCGGTCATGCTGGACTCCACGGAACCGGAAGTTCTTAAGACGGGCCTGGAGCACCTCGGTGGTCGCTGTGCGGTCAACTCTGTGAACTTTGAAGACGGCGATGGCCCTGAGTCGCGCTACCAGCGTATTATGCGCCAGGTTGTTGAGCACGGTGCTGCCGTGGTCGCTTTGACTATCGACGAAGACGGTCAGGCACGTACGAAGGATAAGAAGGTTGCGATTGCCGAGCGCCTCATCGCCGACATCACCGGCACTTGGGGACTGCGCGAGCAGGACATTATTGTCGACTGTCTGACTTTCCCGATTTCCACTGGGCAGGAGGAAACTCGCCGCGACGGCATCGAAACCATCGAAGCCATCCGCGAACTTAAGCGTCGCCACCCGAACGTGCACACCACGCTCGGCCTGTCCAACATCTCCTTCGGTCTGAACCCGGCGGCTCGCCAGGTACTCAACTCGGTGTTCCTCAACGAGTGCATCGAGGCCGGCTTGGACTCCGCCATTGCCCACAGCTCCAAGATCTTGCCGATGAACAAGATCGACGACAAACAGCGCGAAGTCGCTCTCGATATGGTCTACGACCGCCGTCGTGAAGCGGGACATCCTGACGGGGAGTACGACCCACTGCAGGTCTTCATGGAGCTCTTCGAAGGAGTCTCCGCCGCTGACGCTAAGGACGCCCGGGCCGAGAAGCTCGCCGCCATGCCGCTGTTCGACCGCCTGGCGCAGCGCATCATCGACGGCGAGCGCACCGGTATCGAAGCTGACCTCGATGAGGGCATGAAGGAAAAGGAACCCCTAGCGATCGTCAACGAGGACCTGCTGCGCGGCATGCAGACTGTTGGTGACCTCTTCGGTTCCGGTCAGATGCAGCTGCCATTCGTGCTGCAGTCGGCCGAGACAATGAAGGCCGCGGTGGGCTACCTTGAGAGCTTCATGGATGCCGAGGACGCCACGGGATCCAAGGGCTCGATTGTGCTGGCCACGGTGAAGGGCGATGTCCACGACATCGGCAAGAACCTGGTGGAGATTATTCTCTCCAACAACGGCTACACCGTGCATAACCTGGGCATTAAGCAGCCGATTGCTACGATTTTGTCCGCAGCTAAGGAACTGGATGTCGATGCCATCGGTATGTCCGGCCTGCTGGTGAAGTCCACTGTGGTGATGAAGGACAACCTACTGGAGATTAACTCCGCCGGTGATGCCGCCCGCTTCCCAGTGCTGCTCGGCGGCGCCGCGCTGACGCGTAGCTACGTGGAAGACGACCTGTCCGAGCTCTACCACGGTGATGTCTACTACGGCAGGGATGCCTTCGAAGGACTGCGCATCATGGATGAGCTGATGGCAGCTAAGAAGGGCCTCGGCCCAGACGAGAATTCGCCTGAGGCCATCGCCGCCCGCGAGAAGAAGGAAGCTCGCCGCGCCCGCCGTGAGCGCTCCAAGCGCATCGCCGCGCAACGCGCCGCCAAGGCTGCTGCTGAAGCCCCCGAGGTGCCGGAGCGTTCCGATGTCGCCGCTGATGTCCCCGTTGCGACACCGCCGTTCTGGGGAACCCGCATCGTCAAGGGCCTGCCCCTCGACGACTACCTGACCACCCTCGACGAACGCGCTCTGTTCATGGGGCAGTGGGGCCTGCGCGGAACCCGCGGCGATGAGGGACCGAGCTACGAGGAACTGGTCGAATCCGATGGTCGTCCACGCCTGCGCGCATGGCTGCAGCGCCTGCGCGCCGAGAACATTCTCCAGCATGCGGCTGTCGTCTATGGCTACTTCCCGGCAGTTTCTGAGGGCGATACCGTCCACGTACTGCCGCTGCCTGCGGAAGGGGAGCAGCCCGACCCCACGGCCGAGCCAGTGGTGTCCTGGACCTTCCCGCGCCAGCAGCGCGGTCGCTTCCTGTGCATTGCTGACTTCATTCGCTCGCGCGAAGATGCCATCGCCGCAGGCCAGACCGACGTCATGCCGTTCCAGCTGGTGACCATGGGACAGCCCATCGCTGACTTCGCCAACGATATTTACGCCAAGAACGAATACCGCGACTACCTGGAGGTTCACGGTATCGGTGTGCAGCTCACCGAGGCGCTGGCCGAGTACTGGCACCAGCGCATTCGCTCCGAGCTCGCGTTCTCCGACGGCACAAGTGTTGGCGCGGAAGACTCCGACGATACCCAGGACTTCTTTGACCTGAAGTACCGTGGCGCTCGTTACTCCTTCGGCTATGGTTCCTGCCCGGATCTGACCTTCCGTCAGGGCATGATTGACCTGCTGCAGCCGGAGCGCATCGGCGTGGAACTCTCTGAAGAGCTCCAGCTGCACCCTGAGCAGTCCACAGATGCGTTCGTGCTCTACCACCCGGAAGCGAAATACTTCAACGTGTAGCTTCGCGCTATCCCTGCGGTCGCACCAGCAGGGTCTGCATGCTGCGACCAATGGGGCCGTGCACATCGTAGAGCTCGCCCGCAGTCATGCCGATTCCGTCCGGACCAATGGAACCGCGGGCGGCGATGCCAACCCAGCCGCCGTCTTCCGGCTGCGACTCCGATTCCGCCGACTGCTCCGACGGGCCAGGCTGGGGGAGTCTGTGCAGGTGAACCACTAAGTCGGTATTCATAAACGCCCACTGATGCGGGCTCAGCGTGGCGCCGATACCGTTGGCGGTATCGGCTACCTGCATGACTCGCTCCACCGCAGTCGGCTCCTCCCCGAGCACGATTGGGTATGTCGCGCGTACCCAGTGAATCTGCGTCTCGGCCAGCTCTTCCGTCGCACCTGCGCGGGCTTCAATCGAATCGATGTAGCCGCCACTCCAGTCGTCGGTAAGCGGAATGTACTCGGCGCTGCATTCCTCAGGCCCGGGCACCTGCTTGTCGAATGCACGCTCAATATCCCGCGTATCCGCAGTGGCCATCATCCACGCGGACGCGGTGGCAACGGGCCGCCAGGCACCCTTGACGTCGGCAAGCAATTCGGCTTCGACCTTGGCGATCTGCCGCCCCGGGCGCGAGACCCATGACCGCGCGCGGAGCTCCGTGTACGGTACAGCCGACAACAGATCCACGGCGATGCGAGTAATACGCATTCCCTCGCTTTCCAGGCGCCTGCGCTCCAACATGCGTGTCAGCAGCGCCGACGGTGGCGCACCGTGCTGAAACGGCCCCCACGCCCCGTAAGTGAAGCTGGTGGGCATGAAGCGCTCGTAGCTGAGCTCGCCTTCGGTGACCGCGCCGAGCGGAATAAAGTACGCCTCGGGCTGGTCGATTGCCTGGGCGAGTGAATCTTCAGTGGTTGTCATAGCGAGTCGATGCCTTTCATTCGCGCGGGGACACGTTCATGCGGTGGTTGCATGCAGCACCGCGACATACTTTCCTTTCTAAAACTCTAAACCCAAATCCGGCGGCTTTGCTGACATAATCGCTAAATGCTTGTTTGCCTGGCATAGTCGCATGGTGTGAAAGCAATTTTGTGGGACATGGACGGCAGCCTCATCAACACGGAACCCCTGTGGGAGATTGCCACGTACGACCTCTCGGAATTCGTAGGCCGTCGCCTGACTCCGGAGTTGCGCATGCAGTGCGTCGGTAACACGCTCTGGGACACGCTGTCGATTTGTGCTGATCATGCGGGACGCACGCTTGACGACGAGCTGTTTTCCTCGGGCTCCCAATTCGTCGAAAACCGCTTCACAGAATTGGTTCTAGAGCATGGGGTGGAGTGGCGCCCGGGTGTGCCGGAGATTTTGGACCAGGCCCGAGCTGCTGACATTCCGGTGGTGTTGGTGACCAATACTCGCCGACACGTGGCGCAACCCTGCATTGATGTCATGGGGGAGCAGCACTTCGCGGCAACAGTGTGTAGCGATGAGGTGGCCAACGGCAAGCCGGCACCGGATCCGTACTTGCGTGGCGCAGAGCTCGCCGGATTTGCGCCAGAGGACTGCCTGGCTATCGAAGACTCCTCAACGGGGGTGCGCTCTGCACTCACTGCAGGATGCACGGTGGTGTGGAATCCAATGCCGGATGTGAGCGTTTCGCAAGCTGATGTGGAGACGCTAGTACCCCCGGCGCGCTTCATTTCGGGCAATTTGGATACCTCGAATTTGGGCTTATTGCGGGCTGCTTTCGCGGGCGAGTAGACGACATGGAACAATAGACCAGGTGAAGAACTTTGATGACCTGTTTGCAGAGCTGAAGGAAAAAGCACAGTCGCGTCCCGAGGGATCGGGCACAGTCAAGGCACTAGACGCTGGTGTGCATTTCCAGGGCAAGAAAATTGTCGAAGAGGCCGGTGAGGTCTGGCTTGCAGCTGAGCACGAATCTGACGAAGCCCTCGCAGAGGAGATTTCGCAGCTGTTGTACTGGCTGCAGGTGGTCATGGTCGGTCGCGGGCTGAGCCCCGAGGATGTTTACAAGTACCTGTAGGAGAAATCAACACCATGCTGCGTATTGCCGTGCCCAACAAGGGATCGCTGTCCGAGGCGGCAGTCGAAATCCTGAAGGAAGCTGGTTACCCGGGTCGAGGCGACTCCAAGAGCCTGACCATCCACGACGAAGCCAACGACATTGAGTTTTTCTTCCTTCGCCCGAAGGACATCCCAATCTACGTTGGCAACGGTCATCTGGATTTGGGCATCACCGGCCGCGACCTGGCCGCTGACTCGCTGGCTCCGGTCGATGAAGTTCTGAATCTGGGCTTCGGCACCTCGACTTTCCGCTACGCCGCCCCAGCCGATGAGGAGTGGACCATAGAAGCTCTGGAGGGCAAGCGCATTGCCACCTCGTACCCGAATCTGGTGCGCGAAGACCTGAAGGCTCGCGGCATTAACGCCACCGTCATTCGCCTTGATGGTGCAGTGGAGATTTCCATCCGCTTGGGAGTTGCCGACGTTATCGCCGACGTTGTCTCCACCGGCCGCACGCTGCGTAAGCAGGGGTTGAAGCCATTCGGCGATGTTTTGGTCAGCTCTGAGGCAGTTGTTGTCGGACGCAAGGGTGTGGAGGTCACCGAGGAGCAGCAGGTGTTCCTGCGTCGTATGACCGGTATTCTGCATGCCAAGACGTACTTGATGATTGACTACAACATCCGTGCGTCTGCGCTGGAAGAGGCATCCAAGCTCACCCCGGGTCTGTCTGGCCCGACCGTGTCGCCGCTGGCTAACGAGGATTGGGTAGCAGTTCGCGCGCTAGTCCCGAAGGCAGAGGCCAACCCGCTCATGGATGCCCTGGCGAAGATTGGCGCCGAGGCAATCTTGGCCTCGAATATCCGCATCGCGCGTATCTAGTAGAAGCTTGACCTGCTCGAGGGGTGCGGTGGGGGAGAAGACCGACCATCTCGAGCGGGGACGCCACCTCGAGCGGGGGGCACCATCTCACGCCGGGAGCTGTCCACTGCATTTTCACATCCACCTACGTCGACGTAGGTAGTAGGCTTAGCACTAAGCGTGCGCACGGCGTTAGCCGTACTGACATAGTCCCCTTATGCCGGAAAAGCGGCAGCTGCGCCAGCGCTGTAGTTTTGACGGTGTAACCAAGCAGCACCACGAATTGTGGTTCACACGAATTGTGGTTCATAAGACTGCGCCTACGAGAAGGGATTATGTCCATATGTCCGCAACGCGTACTGAGGTCGACTTGCTTGGGTCGATGGAGGTTCCGGCAGAGGCTTACTACGGCATCCACACCCTGCGCGCAATCGACAACTACCAAATCTCAGGCAAGACCATCAACGATGTGCCCGAATTCATTCGTGGCATGGTGATGGTGAAGAAGGCCACGGCCATTGCCAACCAGCGCGTCCACACGCTGCCCAGCGATGTTGCAGACATCATCGTCGCCGCATGTGATGAAATCCTGGAAAAGGGACGCTGCATGGATCAGTTTCCAATCGATGTCTTCCAGGGTGGAGCTGGCACCAGTCTCAACATGAACACCAACGAGGTCATCGCTAACCTCGCTCTGGAACTGCTCGGTCTGGAAAAGGGCCGATACGACGTCATTCACCCCAACGATGATGTCAACCAGTGCCAGTCAACCAACGACGCCTACCCAACGGGTTTCCGTCTTGCTATCCACATGTCGCTGCTGAGCCTGCAGAAGCACTTCGATTCCCTGGTTGAGGCCCTACATGCTAAGGGTGATGAATTCAACGACATCATCACAATGGGCCGCACGCAGCTGCAGGACGCCGTTCCCATGACCCTGGGACAGGTTTTCCACGCATTTGCCCACAACCTTGAGGAAGAGCAGGAGTCCATCGCAACTGCGTCGGCACGCCTGCTGCAAATCAACCTGGGAGCAACCGCTATCGGTACCGGTGTGAATGCGCCGGCGGGCTACCGCGAGGCCGTGACCCAAGCGCTGCGTGAGGTCAGTGGCTTCAAGGTGACCTCTGCGAAGGACCTAATTGAAGCCACCAGCGATACCGGCGCCTACGTCAGCGTGCATGCATGCCTGAAGCGCGCAGCCATGAAGATTTCCAAGATGTGCAACGACCTGCGCCTCCTGGCATCGGGTCCACGAGCCGGACTGAATGAAATCAACCTGCCGGAGCGCGCCGCTGGCTCCTCGATTATGCCGGCAAAGGTCAACCCGGTAATTCCGGAGGTCGCGAACCAGGCCTGCTTCAAGGTCTTCGGCAACGACGTGACCCTCACCTGGGCAGCCGAGGCCGGTCAGTTGCAGCTAAACGTGATGGAGCCTGTCATCGGCGCATGTCTCTTCGAGTCGATTGAACTACTGCGCAGCGCCACCGACACTTTGCGCGACAAATGCATTACCGGCATCACCGCTAACCCGGAAGTGTGCCGCGGCTATGTGGAAAACTCCATCGGTATCGTGACCTACCTGAATCCGGTCATTGGCCATCACGAGGGCGATATGGTCGGCAAGGAAGCCGCTCGCACCGGCCGCTCCGTCCGCGACATTGTCCTTGAACGCGGGCTGATGGACGAGAAGGAGCTCAACCACGTCCTGAGCACCGAGAACCTCATGCACCCGGAATATCGAGGTAAGCGCTACGTGGCAGGGGAGTCTCGCCTCGACGATTTGTCCTAAGCGGCAACAAGCCTAACGAGTGACTTTTCGCAGATACACATGTTAGTTGCCGTCCAAATCTTTATCGTTCTAGCAGCGATCCTCCTTGGAGCTCGACTAGGTTCAATTGCTATCGGATTCGCCGGTGGGCTGGGCGTTTTGGCGCTCGGCATCACCGGAGTCCCGGTCACCAAAGATGACATCCCCTTCGATGTCATCGGCATCATTATGTCGGTAATCGCGGCAATTGCCGCTATGCAGAGGGCCGGAGGCATGGACTATCTCGTCCACATTGCCGAACGGTTGTTGCGCAAAAACCCGCGACACATCACCTACTGGGCCCCGGTTGTCACCTACCTGATGACCCTACTCGCCGGCACCGGCCACACCGCATTTTCCACCCTCCCAGTTATCGCCGAAGTATCCAAGGAAGGAGGCGTTCGCCCGTCCCGCCCGCTGTCCGTGGCGGTCATCGCATCTCAGTTGGCGATTACGGCATCACCCATTTCAGCGGCTGTAGTGCTCATGGCTTCGCTCATGGAACCCCGCGGCGTTGGTTATCTCACACTCCTGGCGATTCTCATTCCTTCGACGTTCCTCGCCATCCTTCCGACCGCCTTTGTCACGAATCACCTAGGCAAAGAGCTTGACGACGATCCGGAGTATCAAAGCCGCTTGGAAAAGGGGTTGGTCTCTAAGCCACGTGGCCAGATGAGCGAATACACACCAACCAAGTCGGCCAAGTGTTCGGTGGCGATTTTCCTTCTCTCGATTCTCGCAGTGATGGTCTACGCGACCATCAGCACTGGGCAGGTCGGTCTCATCACTGACCCCACGCTTCCACGAAACGAGGCGATCATGTCAATCATGTTGACCGCCGCTACCGTTATCGTGCTTGCCTGCAAGCTGGACGCGGCAACGATTTTGAACACCCCAGTGTTTAAATCGGGCATGTCCGCCAGCGTCTGCGTTCTCGGTGTGGCGTGGCTGGGAACCACAATTATCAACCACTACATCGACGACATTAAGACCGCGTCCGGCAGCCTACTGACCACGATGCCGTGGATGCTGGCAATCGTGCTCTTCTTCGCGGCCGCTTTGCTCTACTCGCAGGCGGCCACTGCAAAGGCCATCATGCCCGCTGCGCTCGCGGTGGGAGTTTCTCCCATCACAGCCGTTGCTTCCTTCGCAGCGACTTCCGCGCTATTCGTGCTGCCTACTTACCCGACGCTCCTTGCCGCGGTGGAGATGGACGACACCGGCACCACCCGAATTGGCAAATACGTGTTTAACCACTCGTTTATCATCCCGGGCACCTTATGTATTGCCCTGGCCGTCGCGTTTGGTTTCGCTTTCGGCAGCGTGCTGTTGTAGTGGGGGTCTACCTAAAACACCGCGTAGAGAAACTGACTAGGTTTATGACAAAAACCGAACAGTTAATTCCATTCACCCGTTATAAACCTAGTCAGTAACTCTTACTGGCGCCGTTCCCGCCGACGGCGGCACCCGCGAAAGCTAACATCCCTCGAGAGCCACCGCCATCGAGAGCCACCGCCATCCGCAACTGTTACTCAGCACCACCATCACCGACGGCGCCTGGCCAGCCGGGGTACTCCGGCGTGACCCCGCCGTAGGCAGGGCACATCTCCTGGAAAGAACACCACCCGCAGAGTTTGGACTTCTTCGGCACAAAGTCACCGTTTTCACCGTCGCGCACGATCGCCGACCACAAGTCGGCAATCTCCGCTTGGAAAGCCTCTAATTCTGTCGCGTTGGGGCTCAGCACCAGGTCATCGGCAACCTTCAGGTACATCAACCGCAGCTGTTCCGGAATATGACCGGTGAGTCGCCACCACACCAGCGCATAAAAACGCATCTGGAAAAGAGCTTCATCCTGGAAGCGAGGAGAAGGCTTCTTGCCCGTCTTGTAGTCGACAATGCGGACCTCACCAGTCGGGGCGATATCGACGCGGTCGATAAAACCACGAAGTGGCACCGACAACGGCACGGTCTGATCCGCATCCGGATCAATAACCAGCTGAACGAACTTTTCCATCTCGGCCGCATCGAACCCCATGGGATTTTCCATCATGAAGTAGCCCTTGAGCAGGCCGCGGCATTCGACAAGGAAGTCGTAGTAATCACTCTCCGGAACTAGCTCAATCAGTTCCTCGTCCTTTGCACGCATGTCCTCCCAGGTCGGCTTCAGGCGCTTCACCGCCGCTGGGTAAGTGCGTTCTTCACGGGGCCAGGCATGCATCTGTTCGAGCACAGCATGTACCAATGTGCCCTTGACCTGCGCGACGGTCGACGGCTCCGGAATCTTGTCAATCGCACGGAACCGGTACTTCAACGGGCACTGGCGGTAGTCATTAGCTCTCGACGGCGACAGCGCCAACTTAGAGCGGCGGGAAGGCTGAACTGCTGACTTAGAACTTTGGGCATTGTCGGGCATACTAGCCAGGTTAGAGTACTGCCCGGATTTGGCTGCACCCGACACATCCCGCCACGACCAAAACAAAACCGGACCCAACCAAACCCCAAAAGGAGCCCACACACCTATGGCATTAAGCGGACCATTCCAGGTCGGCGACCGAGTCCAGCTGACTGACTCGAAGAATCGCCACTTCACCGTCATCCTCGAGGAGGATGGCAAGTTCTTCACCCACCGCGGCACCATCCTCCATGACGACCTCATCGGCGCCAAGGAAGGCACCACCGTCACCTCCGGCGAAGGCACGGTCTACCTGGCCATGCGTCACTTGCTGGTCGATTACGTCCTGTCCATGCCACGCGGCGCTGCGGTGATTTACCCGAAGGATGCCGCACAGATTATCGTCGAGGGCGACATCTTCCCAGGTGCGCGGGTGTTGGAGGCCGGCGCTGGCTCCGGCGCACTCAGCCTCAACCTGCTCCGCGCCATCGGCGCTGACGGGCAGCTTATTTCCTATGAGGTCCGCGAGGACCACATCGAGCACGCCGAACGCAACGTTGTCGACTTCATGGGCCACAAGCCCGACAACTGGGACTTGCGCCTCGGCGATCTCAACGAAGCCTCCATCGAGTCGCTCGGCGGTCCGGTCGACCGAGTCATTCTGGACATGCTCGCTCCGTGGGAATGCCTGGACACCGTTTCGAAGGTGCTCCAGCCTGGCGGCGTGCTCATGGTCTATGTCGCCACCGTTCCGCAGCTAATGAAGGTCATGGAAGGCATCCGCGCGCAGAAGTGCTTCACCGAACCACGCGCCTGGGAATCCCTGGTCCGCGACTGGAATGTTCAGGATCTCTCCGTCCGCCCGGCGCACCGTATGCAAGCGCATACCGCGTTCCTGGTGTGGGCACGCAGGCTTGCCGACGGCACGGTGCCTCCGCGTCCACAGCGACGAAATCAAAAGAAGCTGTAAGACCGCCGCTTCGCGCTGGGAGGTGTAGCCGTCGTAAAGCGTGATGCGACACACGGTCTAAATCGACCAAGCAACAACAGCGGCGGACCCAATGGGTAATCTGGGGTACATGACAACGCCGTCTGACAAAATCCGTGATCTTGAGCAGAAGAACTACAACCTCGGCATTCGAAATAATCGCCTGGTTGAGCTGTTGCGGGACTCCCGTAACAAGCTAGAGCTACTGCGCCAAGACATGGAGGACATGCTGGAGCCGCCTAGCACGTACGGTATTTTCCTTAAGCCGGGACCGGAGAAGGGCACCGCAGAGGTGTTTACCGGAAACCGCCGGATGCGACTGAGGGTGCAGCCGGAGATTAACGAGCGAGCGCTTCGGCCGGGCGCGCAGGTGCGCCTGAATGAGGGCTCGATAATCGTGGAGGACTGCGGTTATCCGGAAAGCGGCGATATCGCCAATGTTCGTGAGGTGCTGCCGGATCGGGAGCGCATTTTGGCCTCGGATACTCACGGTGAGGAATTCGTGGTGTCTCTGGCTGGGGACTTGTCGCCGAAGCCGGGGGACTCGGTAATGATTGACCGCAAGTCGGGCTATGCGTTTGAGGTCATTCCGAAGTCCGAGGTGGAAAACCTGGTGCTGGAGGAGGTACCGGATGTCACCTACACGGATATCGGTGGTTTGGACAGTCAGATTGAGCAGATTCACGACGCCGTGGAGATGCCGTTCCTGCAGCCAGAACTGTTTGAGCAGTACAACCTGCGTCCGCCGAAGGGTGTGCTGCTCTACGGCCCTCCCGGCAATGGCAAGACGCTGATTGCCAAGGCTGTGGCTAATTCGTTGGCACGCAAGATTGCGCTATCCCGAGGTAAGACCGAGGCTGAGGCGCAGCGAGCTCAATCGTACTTCTTGAATGTCAAGGGCCCGGAGTTGCTGAACAAGTTCGTGGGCGAGACGGAGCGTCAGATTCGCCTGATATTCGACCGCGCTCGCGACATCGCTGAGGACGGCAAGCCGGTTATTGTCTTTTTCGATGAGATGGACTCGATTTTCCGCACTCGTGGTTCGGGTATCTCCTCGGATATGGAAAACACTGTGGTCCCGCAGCTGCTCAGTGAACTTGACGGTGTAGAGGGGCTGGAAAACGTCATCGTGATTGGTGCCACCAACCGCGAGGAGATGATCGACCCGGCAATTCTGCGCCCGGGACGCCTGGATGTGAAGATCCGCATTGAGCGCCCGAATGAGGCTGCGGCGAAGGATATCTTCCGCAAGTACTTGACCCCGGAGCTGCCGTACAACGCGGCTGAGGTAGAGGCTCACGGTGGGGTGGAACAGAATGTGGCACACCTCATTGATCAGGTCGTTGAGCGAATGTACGCCAAGACGGCAGAAAACGAGTATGTGCGGATCCGCTATGCAGATGGCACCAGCGAGGTCATGTACTACCGCGATTTCAACTCCGGCGCGATGATTTCCAACATCGTCGACCGCGCGAAGAAGTCCGCCATCAAGTCGGTTATCGCCGGTGGCGAGGCGGGCATTAGCTTGGACCATCTGCTGTCCGCCGTGGCGGAGGAGTTCGCGCAGAACGAGGACCTGCCGAATACCTCGAACCCGGATGAGTGGGCTCGTATCTCCGGCCGCCCAACCTCGCGGGTTGCCTCGGTCGAGGTGATTCGCCATGGCTAATTCCGCTGCGAAGTCCGCTGCTGACTCTGCTGCAAACCCCGCACAGCCGAGCCGCTTCTTCGGCACCGAAATTGAGTACGGCATTTCCAGCCCGGGCAACCCGGATGTCAGCCCAATTCTCACCTCCACGCAGGCCGTGCTGGCTTTCGCGCACGAGCAGGAGGAGGGCCTGTCGGGGCGCATCCGCTGGGACTACGCACCGGAGTCGCCATTGCGCGACAGCCGTGGCTTTGACCTGCGCCGCTACCACCAGCCACCAATTGTGGATCCAAACGCCGTTGGCGCTGCAAACCTGCTGGTGCAGAATGGTGCCCGTTTCTACGTCGACCACGCACACCCGGAATACTCCTCACCGGAGACGGCAACTGCCCGCGAAGCGGTCATCGCTGACCGTGCAGGTGACAAGATTATGCTGCGGGCAGCTCAGCTTGCCGCAGAAGCCACCGATGCCGAAGGCAACCCCGGCCCGGTGCTCAAGCTCTACCGCAACAATGTCGATGGCAAGGGTGCCTCGTATGGCGCCCACGAGAACTACCTTTTCTCCCGGGAAACCGAGTTCGATGACATTGTCGCCGGTCTGACGCCGTTTTTCGTCACCCGCCAGGTGTTCACGGGCGCTGGTCGCGTTGGTCTGGGACAGACGGGACAGGAGTCGGGCTTCCAGATTTCGCAACGCGCGGACTACATCGAGACCGAAGTCTCGCTGGAGACCACTTTGAACCGCGGCATCATCAACACCCGCGATGAACCACACGCAGACTCCGATCGCTTCCGCCGCCTGCACGTCATCATCGGTGATGCCAACATGAGCGAGGTCGCCACCTTCCTCAAGCTGGGCACCACAGGTTTGGTCATTGACGCCATCGAGGACGGTGTGCGTTTCGACGATCTGCAGCTCCGCAACCCCGTCGAGGCGGTCCATAAGGTCTCCCGAGACCTAACCTGCACCGAGAAGCTGCAGCTGGCGGACCATGTCACCTGGATGTCCGCGGTGGAAATGCAGTACGAGTACCTGCGTCGCGTGGAGAGCTACGATCAGCAGGGCGACGTCGTCAAGCTCTGGCGTGAAGTGCTCGACGTGCTTGCCGACGACCCCCGTAAGGCAGCCCACCTGCTGGATTGGGTGGCGAAATACAACCTCATGGAGGGCTTGCGTACCCGCCTGGGCGCGGGCTGGGATCACCCAAAGTTGGCGTTGATTGATATTCAGTACTCGGATATTGACCCTGCTCGTGGGCTGTACCATGCGCTGGTGCGCCGCGGTTCGATGCGCACGCTCGTGACCGAGGAAGAAGTCGACCGCGCGGTTGAATACGCGCCGGAATCCACGCGTGCGTATGTGCGCGGTGGCATTTTGCGCCGCTTTGGCAAGGATGTCGTCGCGGGCAGTTGGACCAGCTTAGTGGTGGACACTTCGGGGGTGTATCGACGCACTCGTGACGTGGAGTCGCCGGGAATCACGCTGGCCTACATTACGCTGGATGAAGTTGACCGTTTCACTGCCGCAGAATGCGGTGAGGTGTTGGAGTCTGCGGAGACAGTGGCCGAGGTGGTCGAGCATCTGCGTACGCTCGGGGCTATCCGCGAACAATAGGCACGCATAGTGCGGTAATAGGCAGTAATACTCAAAAGTTCATTTTAAGGAGCAATATCATGGCTGGTAACACTCAGGTTTTCGGCGGCGGTTCCGGCGGAGGCGACGAGGAAGAGTTCGGCGAGGTCGCTGGCGGCGGTCAGGCACAGGAGCACGTTGCAGCTGCTGACGACCTGTTGGATGAAATTGATGGTCTGCTGGAGAACAACGCCGAGGAGTTCGTGCGTTCGTACGTCCAGAAGGGTGGCCAGTAAGAAGTGACTGACCAGCAGGTACCAGCACAGGCGTTGACCCGACGCATCACCGGCATTGAGACCGAGTTCGGCATCACTCTGACGCTGGATGGCTCGCGTCGCCTGGGGCCGGATGAGATTGCCCGCTACATGTTCCGACCGGTGATCGCCAAGTACGGGGCAACCAACATTTTCACCCCCAATGCTGGTCGTATGTACCTCGATGTCGGAAGCCACCCGGAGTACGCCACCGCTGAGTGCGATTCTGTCTCGCAGCTGGTCGCGTACGACCGCTCGGGCGAGGTCATCTTGAACGAGCTCGCCGAACGGGCTGAAGCAGAGCTTGCTGACGAGGGCATCGGCGGCAAGGTCTACCTGCTGAAGAACAACGTTGATACCGTCGGTAACTCCTACGGTTGTCACGAAAACTACCTGGTTGGACGTGAACTGGGGCTGAAGTCCCTGTCCAAGCTGCTGCTACCTTTCTTGGTTACGCGACAGCTCATTTGCGGGGCGGGGAAGATTTTCCTGCCGTACCCAACCTCGCCGTATCACAACGATCCGATTCAGTACTGCTTCTCGCAGCGCGCGGATCATGTGTGGGAGGGTGTCTCCAGTGCAACGACGCGCTCCCGACCGATTATTAACACTCGCGATGAGCCACACGCGGACTCCAACCGATTCCGCCGCTTGCACGTCATCGTGGGCGACTCCAACATGAGTGAGACGACGACCGCACTCAAGATTGGCTCCACTCAGTTGGTCCTGGAGATGATTGAAGCTGGCGTGAAGTTGCCGGACTTCGAGGTCGCCAACGAAATTAAGTCCATCCGTGCGGTGAGCCGCGATATGACGGGCAAGGCCGAGATTCCACTGCGCAGTGGCGAAACTGCCACCGCGCTGCAGATTCAGCGCGAGTTCCTGGACGCTGCAGCGCAGTGGCTGAAGGTCCGCGAAGAAAACATGGTCAACGAAGACAAGGGCATTGCCGGTGCCGGCACGTCCAACGAGGAAATGGGCCGCATTGTCGAGCTGTGGAGGCGCGCACTGGATGCCGTGGAAACCGGTGACTGGTCTCTCATTGAGCACGACATTGACTGGGCCATTAAGTACTCGCTAATGAAGCGCTACTTGGACCGCGGTCTGACTCTGGAGGACCCCAAGCTTCATCAGATCGACTTGGCCTACCACGACATCCGTCCCGGCCGCGGCATCTTCCGCGCGCTGGAAGCCCGTGGTATTGCCTCGCGGTGGATTACCGATGAGCAGGTTGCTGAGGCAGTCCGCACCGCACCGCCGACTACTCGTGCGAAGCTGCGGGGTGATTTCCTCGTTGCAGCTGAAGAATCCAGTTTGAAGACCGTCGTGGACTGGACACACCTGAAGATCTCCGGCGATGATCCCGTCTCCACGATGCTCGGCGACCCCTTTGCCACGGAAAACGATGAGGTCAATGAGATGATTGAGATTCTGACGGCTGCGAAGAAGACCTCGGATACGCAGCCGGAAAACTAGTTCCGTCCCAGGAAATCGCCCAGGAAAAGGAGCCCCACAGTCGTGTCTGTCCCACCTGTATCGGAAAACCCCGGAACCGCCGCGATCAGTGAGAACCAACGCCAGGTTCAGCTGCTGTTGGCGCTTGCCGACGACACCGGGTGGGTCAGCGAGTCGTGGATCTCCAAACATGTCGAGGGTTACTCCCGTGTTTCCGAGGATTCCCGGGCTCGTTATTTACGTGCGGACACCGCGGCGCTCCTGGCAGCCGGGGTCCCGGTGGAGGTTTCGTCGTCAAGCGCGGGCGATAAGGTCAAGCGTCTGCGCCTGAACAGACTGCGGTGGACCCAGCACGACCCCGAGTTCACTGAAGCGGAGGCTTCGGTGGTTTTCCAGGCGGCGAATGCGGCGTTTGGTTCGGAGGAGCTGAGCTCGACGGCTGTGGCGGCGTGGCGGAAGCTCGCATCGTTTGCGCAGCGCAGCGCCATTGCGAAGCCGGATGAGTCGGTGGTGGTGGCCGATGCGGTGGATATGAGTCGAGTGGATTTCAGCACACTGCTGACTGCAATGACCTCGCCGCGCCGGACGGTGGAGATGTGGTACTCCCGCCAGTACGGCGTGGATGATGAACTGCGCATGCTGGAGCCTTGGGGTTTGATTAACCTGCGCGGGCGCTTCTATGTGCTGGGTTTTGATCCGCAGCGTGAGGCGGCGCGTATGTTCCGGCTCAGCCGTATCCGCGATGTGTCGGATACAGGGACGTCGGCGACCCAGCCAATGCCCGATGGTGACTTGCAACAGATTGCGGAAAACATGTTGCACCGCGGTGGCAAGACCTATCAGGCGGTTGTTCGTATCGCTCCGAATACCTGCGCTGATGTGGTGATGAAAGCGACCGCGTTGGGGGATGGGCGCTACGAGTTGCCAGCGGCACCTGTGAGTGAGATTGTGTCCACAGGTTTGAGTTACGCACCGGATTTGATTGTGGAATCACCTGAAGAGGCACGGTCGGAGATTATTGCTCGGTTGGAGCAGGTACTCGCTCGCCATGGCGGATTGAATGGTGCGAAGAACGCTTTGGAGGGCAACTAATGACAGTGCATGCAGCCCGGGAACTGGACGCAGGTGTCAGCGTCGACGAGTTGTTGGCGGTCGTACCGTACTTTTCGCAGCACCGTTCAATGACAGAGGCCGCTACCGAGCTGGCCATACCTTTTGCCCGAATTCGGGCAATCGTGGAGCAGATTGCCGACATCGACCAGCCGGGACTCCTCGGAGTGCGGGCTTTTGAAGTTGATTACCGCAACAGCTTTGATGTCCGCATTCGGCCTCAGGCAAGGGTGCTCAGCCAGCCACGTGCGCTCACAGCCGAAGAAACCGCGACCTTGCTGCTCATCCTGGAAACCATCGAGGACTCCGCAGCCACCACTTCCTCCAAGGCCGCGCAGACGGCCGCGACAAAACTACGCAGTGCTCTGGGAATAAACGTCCCCATCATTGACTCGACCGCTGCGGAAAATGGCAAGGCCTTTTCCTTTTCTGAGCAGATTTATTCCGCGCTGCATCAGCGCAAGGTGTTGAAGGTGCGCTACCGGAATGCCCCAGGGCAGATTACAGTCCGTGAGCTTGACTGTGTCAACGTTTATACAGTTGAATCCACGACGTACCTCCGCGCTGTGGACCGTGCGCAGGAAGACCGTCGCCAGAAGAGCTTCCGCGTCGACCGCCTGGAGGCCGCCGAGGTCCTCGACACTCCCGCCGGTTTCCACCGCCCAGAGCCTGTCGATATCCGTGATCCCCACGCCTTTGGTGCGGAAACGGGAACGTCCGAATGGGCAAGTGTGCTTATCGACGCCGACGCCACCTGGATCGCAGACTATGAACCGGTCTTCTTTACCGAAGATGAGGGAGAAGAAGAGGATACCGAACTGGTCTCTGACCAAGGCTTAGGGCAGTCGGAATATGTCGCTGACGTGCCGATGTCCGACTTGGCCGCAACAGTCTCCTTTGTGCTCCGCCGTTCACCGAGCGTAACGGTCGCTGAGCCCTTAAAATTGAAAAACGCCGTTGTTGCGCGAGCCCGCGAAGCTTTGGCAGAGTATGGTCGAAACGACAAGGCTTAAATCAAAGCTTTAATCGCGCACGATGTGGCAACTTGCCACTTGTATTTGTATTCATTCGAAAGGTCTCTAAGCGGATGCCGAACCTAGGTCCCTGGGAAATCATCATTATCCTGGTCGTTCTTGTCTTGCTCTTTGGTGCAAAGAAGTTGCCGGATGCCGCACGTTCGCTCGGCCGCTCCATGCGTATCTTCAAGTCCGAAGTCAAGGAAATGCGCAACGATGACGAGCACCAGGAGCAGGCTGCAATTCAGCAGGCTCCGCAAGCCCAGCCACAGCAGCCGTACCAGCCGCAGCAGCAGTACCAGCAGCCGACACCGCAGGCTCAGCCGCAGCAGCCGTACCAGCCGCAGCCTGGCCAGAACAACCCTGGCCAGCCGCAGCAGTAGTAGAAGGCCGGTTGAAGCGTGACTTCAGCTACATCCACATCACGTCCTCGGAAGCGCCAGCGTAGGCGCAATCCCGAGGGCGTGATGACTATTGTCGAGCACATTCAAGAGCTCCGGCGTCGCCTCGTTCTCGCCCTCGCTGGTATTGCCGTTGGCACTGTTGTGGGCTTTATCTGGTATCAGACCGCCTTTACCATTGGTCAGTTCCGCATACCGTTTACCTCGGTCAATGTTGGCCCTGTGCACTTTAAGTCCCTGGGTGAGTTGCTCAAGGATCCGTACTGTCAGCTTCCACCCGAGATGCGTCTCGGCGGCGGTGAGGGCGCGGAGTGTCGTCTGCTGGCGACCAGTCCGTTTGAAATGTTCATGCTGCGTCTGAAGGTCGGTGCGCTGGCCGGTCTGGTGATGTCGTCGCCATGGTGGCTCTACCAGATTTGGGCCTACATCACTCCCGGCTTGGTTCGGAAGGAACGCCGCACCACGCGCAGAGTTGTGACTGCCGCCGCGCTGCTGTTTGTCATGGGTTCCGTCCTGGCCTACTACGTTGTCGCCATCGGTCTGGAGTTCTTGCTCCAGATTGGTGAAGAGACGCAAATTTCTGCACTCACCGGTTCGCAATACTTCGGTTTCCTCTTGGCGCTCATCGTCTGCTTTGGCGTGAGCTTTGAGGTTCCGCTTTTCCTGGTCATGTTGAACATGGCCGGTGTCGTTACCTACGAGAGCATCAAGGACAAGCGCAGCATCATCATTATGTCGCTGTTCATCTTTGCGGCCTTCATGACTCCGGGGCAGGAACCAATATCCATGGTCGCAATGGCAACGGCACTGACGTTGCTGGTGGAAATCGCAATCCAGATTTGTCGTCTCCATGACCGTCGTAAAGCAAATGAGCGACCTGATTGGTTGGACGTCGATGACGAGCAAGGCTCCGGACCCATTACAGCGTCCGGCCCGATTGGCTCCGCCGGCGGTATCGGTGACGTGGGCGGCATTGACGCCCCGACTTCAGTAAGTGCGCCGACGTCGATTCAGCCGGGCGGCATGCCGACGGCATCAGCGGCCCCGACGACCTCTCCGATCTCTGGCCCCACGCCAGTGAACGCGCCGACGCCGACGCGGGCATCCCAGATGCGTCCTACTCGCAATTCGCGTCCACCACGGCCACAGGGCATGATTCCGGAGACTCCGATGCCGACGCAGGACTTGCGAAATCGTCCGACGAGCGACTTTGATGATGTTCTCTAGCGCGGTTTATGACACTCTAGAGGCATGACTCTTCTCGGCGATTTCGTCAGCCAACAGGATTTCGACCTTGACGACTTTCAGCTCCGCGCCTGCCAATCAATTGAGGCAGGGCGGGGCGTTGTCGTCTGTGCACCCACCGGCGCGGGCAAGACTATTGTTGGCGAATTCGCTATTTATGCAGCTCTTGAGCGTGGCGGCAAGTGCTTTTACACCACACCTATCAAGGCGTTGAGCAACCAGAAGTACCACGACCTAGTCGAGGACTACGGCGAAGGCCGCGTGGGCCTGCTCACTGGCGACACTTCGATTAACGGCGACGCAGACATCGTGGTGATGACCACCGAGGTGCTGCGCAATATGATTTACGCGAACTCGCCGACGCTGAAGAAGCTCACGCATGTGGTGATGGATGAGATTCACTACCTCGCTGACCGCGAGCGCGGCGCTGTGTGGGAAGAGGTTATTTTGAACCTCGACCAATCCGTGGCCGTCATCGGTTTGTCGGCGACGGTGTCCAACTCCGAGGAGTTCGGTCGCTGGCTTTCCACGGTGCGCGGGCACACGGACGTTATTGTCACGGATCTGCGCCCGGTTCCGCTGCATCAGCACATGCTGGTGGGAAACCGGCTCTATCCACTCTTCGAGGCGAAGTCGGTCAAGGTCAATCAGGACCTGTTGGAGGCGTGCCGTCGTGCCGAGTTCGGCTACGGCGACGCTGGGGCCAGGGAGCGCTACCAGTACAAAAAGCACAAGGGCGGTGGGCGCTCGTATAGCTGGGGCGATAAGGGGCAGCGCAAGTTCCGTCCGCCGAAGCGCGGCGATGTTATCCGCATGCTCGGCTCCATGAACATGCTGCCCGCGATCGTTTTCATCTTCTCCCGCGCGGGCTGCGAAGGCGCGCTGGCGCAGGTCGGTGCTACGCGCGCAGAGCTCACTGACCGGGATGAGCAGGAGCGCATCGCCAAGATTATCGATGACGGTGTTGCACACATTCCGAAGGAAGATCTGCAGGTTCTCGGTTTCCTGCGCTGGCGCCGCATTCTCATCCGTGGTTTTGCGGCGCACCATGCGGGCATGCTGCCTGCGTTCCGGCACATTGTGGAAGAGCTCTTTAACGAAGGCCTGGTCAAGGTTGTCTTCGCCACCGAGACGCTTGCGCTGGGCATCAACATGCCTGCCCGCACGGTCGTGCTGGAGAAGCTGGTCAAGTTCAACGGCGAAGCACATGTGGATCTCACGCCGGGTCAGTACACGCAGATGACCGGTCGCGCTGGCCGCCGCGGTATCGACACTGTCGGCAATGCAGTGGTGCAGTGGGCCCCGGCAATGGATCCGAAGGCTGTCGCAGGGCTGGCATCTACGCGCACATACCCGCTGATTTCCACCTTCGCGCCGAGCTACAACATGAGCGTCAACCTCCTGCAGACGCTCGGTTACGAAGGCTCGAAGCGCGTCATGGAGCGCTCATTCGCCCAGTTCCAGGCGGATGGCGACATTGTCGGAGTCGCCGCCGAACTGTCCAAGGCCAAGCAGGAAGCCGCGGCCCTGCGTGCGGAATTGCTCGGCAGGGGAGCCGATGCGCACGCTGAAGGGGCGGAGGCTGAGGGGTCGTCGTCAAGCGAGGAAGGCAGTTCGCGTGACGACGAGCGCCTAACCCAGATGCTTGAATACCTGGATCTGCGCGCGAAGCTGACCCAGGAGGAGAAGAACGCCAAGCGCCGCAATATTGAAGACCGCCATACGGAAACAGTGACCGCGCTGCGCAGACTCCGTCGAGGCGAGGTTATTCCGCTGCCGAAGGGTAAGAAGGTGCAGTTGGCGGTGGTGTACCGAGAGGACCATTCGAAGTCGAATCCATGTCCCGGTGTCATCAGTGTCGGCGGGTTCGTGGGGCGTGTGGAGCCGCATATCTTCCCAGCGGCGCCGCAGACGGTCGGCGCGATTAAGCTGCCTCGGGATGCGGACCGGCATCCGCGACGTGCGCTCGGAATTGTGCGCGCAGAGATTGGCCGCAAGGGGCTAAAGGGACCAAAGAGGCTGAAGCGTCGCACTGGTGGCAACTCGCCGGCGGTGAGGAAGTTCCGCCAGGAGCTGCGCGAGCATCCGCTACATGGCGATCCTGCGGTGGAGACGATGGCTCGTCACGCCGATACGCTGCGGCAGGCCGAGGCGCATGTGGCCAAGCTGCAAAAGCGCGTCGATTCCGCCTCGGATACATTGGCGCGCACATTCGACCGCATGCTGCAGTTGCTAACACAAATGGACTACGTGGAATGGCGGGAGGGCGCGGAGCCGACAATTACCGAGGAAGGCCTGCGGCTGGCACAGATTCACAACGGCTCGGATTTGCTGGTGGCCACGTGTCTGCGCCGCGGTATTTGGGATGACCTGGACCCCGCGGAACTGGCCGGTGCGGTGTCGAGCTTGGTCTTTGAAAACCGCAAGGCCAGTCAAGGCAGTGACGAGGTGCCTACCGAGCCGCTGGCCAAGGCGCTGGGGAACACCTACCGCATCTGGGAGGAACTGTCGGAGGATGAGCGCCGTTACCGGCTGCCGGTAACGGACTTGCCGGACATGGCCTTTGCCACTGCAATTCATCAGTGGACTGCGGGCGCACCGCTGGGGTACTGCCTGCAGGCAGCGGCCGAAAGTGGCGCGGAGCTGACTCCGGGTGACTTTGTCCGCTGGTGCCGTCAGGTCATTGATCTATTGCAGCAGATTAAGAAGACCGGCTACTCCACAGACATTCGCGATAAGTCTGCCGAGGCTATTCAGGCGATTCGCAGAGGAGTAGTGGCGCTGAATAATTAGTTATCTCGGACACATCTCTTCTCCTGAACACCTGGTTCCTGAGGTGAAGATGATAAATTACTAAAAGTAGAATAGTTATGGCACTATTCTTATCTCGCAGTGACTAACGAAACTGCAGATTATATTTTTCATATCTGACTTCATTTCTCAGGAAGGCCCCGAATGCGCAAGCTTCATAAGACTCTGTCCGCTGTAGGAATCGCAGCACTGAGCTTCGGCATTGCCCCAATCGCAAACGCTGCACCCGCTGGAAACGTTGTTACCTTCGGCGATTCGTATTTCGCCAATCCGACCGTTGAGGACTACTGGATTGCCAAGGCTCCAGAGCAGATTCCTGGGCTCCCAGAGGTTCAGCAGAAGAATGGTTGCGCGCATGACCCTGATGGAATTCCGGCCAAGATCGGTAAAAAGACTGGCCGCCAGCTGGATGACTACTCCTGCGCAGGAGCCGTCCTCTACACGCCGAACGCAAACAACCTCGATCGACAAATCGAGGGCGCTATTCGCGATGGAGCACTGACCCCGCAGACTGCGTTCATTGCAATTCAGATTGGTTTCAACGACACCTACAACAACGCAGTCAATCTTCCTTCCGTGCGTGAGGGCTGGTGGAAGGATGCTTCCGATGCCGCAGTAAACAAAATTCGCGCACATGCGCCGAATGCCCGCATTGCATTTGTCAATTACCCAACCATTTCGCATCCCGGTGATTCCAAGCAGTGCCTCATCCATGTGAACGTTGCTGGACAAAACATCGACGCAGGGGTTCCCGCATTCTGGATTGAGCAGGGTGAGATTGAAACCTCTAAGTACGCACAGCAGGCCGCTGACCGCCATAACGCCGAGTTTATTGATGTCCGCTCGATGACCACGGATCGCCATGAGTGCGCACCGGATGATAAGCGAATCATCGCAGGCGCAGTCGACAACCGCACTCAGGACTACAACCTTCCGGTCCACCTCAATGGTGAAGGCAAAGAGATTATCGCCGACGCAATCGTCGCTCGCATCTAGTCCTTGCCTCCAAGCCCTGCGCCTTATGGCCCAGGGCTTTTATCTTCAACTCACTACTTTTAGGGAAAAATGACACCTCGCACTCAACGCGCAACTCATGTGTCGCCTTGGACCCAGGTTAAGCAGTTTGCTACTGCTCTCGGCCCTCTCAAGCGTGCCGGCATCCTCAGAAATGATGGTCCTAAAGCACTGAAGAATATGTCCCAATGGGGCATTTCCATGGCAGCTCTCGTCGAAAACGACTGCCTTAATTGGCCTGACCGACTTGCCATTGTGGATGATTTCGGCGAACTTACATATAGCGAGCTTCGGACCCAGGCTAGAACACTCACGGCACACCTAATGGAAATGGGGATTACCGAAGGATCCACCATCGCAATACTTGCGCGAAACTCTCGTGCCATCGTGCTGCCATTGTTGGCCTGCAGCTACCTCGGGGCCCGCCCGATGATTATGAATCCTGCCTCATCGTCAAAGCAGGTTAGCGCGATTATGTCTGACTATGGCGCGGATATTTTGGTCGTAGACGCCGAGTACAACCAAGACGCAGAATTTCCAATCAAATCACTCACTGTTGGTGGTGACCATGATGAGTTTCTTTCCCTCGTTTCCGGCCAAACCGATAGCTCCAAGCTTCCTCGAAAGCCGCGGCAGCAAGAAACGATCATCATGTCGTCTGGAACTTACGGAATCCCCAAAGGCGTTCGCCTCCCAGTTCCACGCACGCCAAAGGTGCTCGGCGGTATTGTAAAGGCAATCCCGTGGAAGAAGAACATGGTAGTTCAACTGACCGCTTCGGTCTTCCATGCGTGGGGTTGGCTCAACCTTCAGATTGGCTTGGCCACTGGCTCAACACTCATTTTGCGTCGAAATTTTGATGCAGATCAGGCTGCTGCGGACTGCCTTCAGTATGGAGTAACCGGAATTGTCTCCGCTGCAGTCTTCCTGAAGGATCTAGTCACTGCCGCGGACCGAGCAGAAACAAAGATTGGCCCATTTGGGTTCATCGTTTCTTCGGGTAACGCCATGCCGCCATATTTGGTTCGTGAGCTCAATAAGCGATTTGGGCCTGTTGTGTGCAATTTCTATGGCTCCACTGAGCATGGCCAAATCGCCATTGCAACTGGCCCTGAATTCGCCGCTGACCCGCACACCACTGGGCATATTCCATCTGGCGTCGAGCTCCGCATTTTCCGTGAAGATGGCACTGAGGCCAATCCAGGAGAGCTAGGTAACGTCTACGCAGCAAACTCTATGACGATGGTCGGGTTACTGGCTGCACGTGACAAATATGATGTCATGAATGGGCTGCTCGGAACAGGGGATAAGGGCCTCATTGATCAAAACGGTATGCTTCAGCTAGCCGGTCGCGCAGACGACATGCTGATCAAGGGAGGCGAAAATGTCTACCCTCGTGAAGTTGAGGAATTCCTCGGAACCGTCGATGGAATCGACGATGTGTTTGTCCACGGTAGTCAGGATGACATCGTCGCGACTCTTCGAGCCTACGTTGTACGTGAAGACAGCGTTGCTGGTGCTAACCTTTCCGACGACATGATTCGCGAACACGTTCGCCAGAATCTCGCGGAGCACAATGTGCCTGACGAGATTGTGTGGATGAAATCGTTGCCTCGTAATGACGGTGGCAAGGTCGTCCCACGCCGTCTACCCGACACCAGCATCTAGTTCCGCGCCTCTGTCTTATTCAAGGCCGACGGGTACAGTTGGCAACTATGAGCAACGGTATCTTTAGCTTTGACATCTATCAGCAGCGTCTGGATCGCACTGCGGAGCTACTCCGCAGCCGCGATGCGGACGCTGCAGTCTTTGGAACCGGCGCTGACCTGCAGTATCTCATTGGTTCTGCGGTCACTTCGCATGAACGCCTGACCGCGCTGGTGGTCACTGCATCCGGCACCACCACGTTGGTACTGCCCGCCGTGGAGCGCGGGGATCTGCCGCTGTGCGCTATCGGTGATCTCAACGCCGATGTGGTGTTGTGGGAAGACGGAGAGAATCCGCACCGCATTGTCGCCGACTTGGTGGGCCACGTGGGCACCCTCGCAGTGGGAGCCTCTTTGACCGCTGACCACTTGATTCCCATTCAGGATCTCACCAGAGCTAAAACTGTGTTGGCCGGAGACCTTCTGAAGGAACTGTTCATGCGCAAGGACGCCGCTGAGATTGAACAGCTGCGCGAGGCCGGCGCCGCTATTGACCGCGTTCACGCTCGTGTGCCGGGCATGCTGCGCGCAGGTCGCACTGAGCGCGAGGTCGCCGACGAGATCTCGGCTGCCATCCTGGAGGAGGGGCACGTCGCCATTGACTTCGTCATTGTCGGCTCCGCTGAAAATGGCGCGAATCCGCACCACGATTTCTCCGACCGCGTCATCGAGGAAGGCGACGTGGTGGTCGTCGATATCGGAGGCACCTTGCCGCTTGGCTACCACTCCGATTGCACGCGCACCTATGTCGTCGGCAAGCCGGGGGAGAAGGAAGCTGCAGCGTGGGCGGCTCTGCGCAAGGCGCAGGAAGCTGCCGTGGCGGCGGTGCGCCCCGGTGTGACGGCTGCAGAGATCGATGCGATTGCGCGTAATAGCCTCACCGCTGCGGGCTACGGCGAGTACTTCATTCACCGCACTGGTCATGGCATTGGCCTGTCCACGCATGAGGAGCCGTTCATTATGGCTGGCAATGAGCTCAAGCTCGAGCCTGGCATGGCGTTTTCGGTGGAGCCGGGTGTGTACCTGCCGGGTGAGTTCGGTATGCGGCTGGAAGACATCATCGTTGTCACCGAAGACGGCGGAGAATCGGTCAATAATGGTCCGCACGATTTAATTACCGTCTAATCGAGGTTTAGAGGAAAGGTATTTTCTAGCGCATGGGACACGTACTCGTTCTTGGTGCCACCAGCGAGATCGGCGGGGAAGTTGCCGCGCGACTGGCCAACCACAACACCTTCACGCTCGCTGCGCGCCGCACTGGGGCACTCGACGGCATTGCCGGTCGGCTCATCGACTCCGGTGCCGTCGCGGTGCACCGCATCCACTTTGATGCCGATGACATCGCGGCACACCGCCAGTTCGTCGAGCACGCCTGGCAGCACGGTCCCATTGACACGGTGATTGTCGCGTTCGGTATCCTCGGTGATCAGCGGAAGTGCGAGGAGTCCGGCGAGGCTGCTGCGGCAGTCATACATACCGACTTCACGGCACAGGCGTCGATTCTCACCGAGATTGTCGCGCGCATGGAGTCCGACATCGCCGCCGGCACTCTGCCTGTGCGCGATAAGGTCGCGGGCCGCATCATGGCCTTTTCCTCTATCGCAGGTGCCCGCGTGCGCCGCGCCAACTACGTCTACGGTTCGGCGAAGGCCGGCCTCGACGGTTTCCTCCAGGGCATGCAGGACCGCCTGCACGGCAGCCATATTCAGCTGACGATTGTCCGGCCGGGCTTCGTCATCGGCCGCATGACCGAAGGCATGAAGCCAGCGCCGATGTCCTCGCGCCCCGCCGAGGTCGCGGAGGCCGCCGTCACTGCTTTCGACGGTCGGAAGCCCCACGTCTGGGTGCCGCGTAAATTGGCATTGCTCGCACGCGCCACACATCTGACTCCGCGCTGGATTTGGCGCAAGATGCCCCGATGAGCCCAAAGCTTCGCGTCGTCGGCATCGGCTGCGACGGGTACCCTGGCCTATCCGCCCGCGCTGTCGAGGCGTTGTCGTCCGCTCGCCGCATCATTGGCTCTCCCCGTCAGCTCCGTTTGCTTGCCGACGTTAACCTGGACGCCGAACTCTCTCCTTGGCCCAGTGGCTTCTGGAAGGACTGGCAGGCCACCCTGGCCGATATTGACCCCGCAGTCGATGTCATCCTGGCCAGTGGTGATCCCATGTTCCACGGTGTCGGCGCGTCCCTGGTCCGCGAGCTCGGCCGCGGTGGCGTGGAAGTTATTCCAGCACCGTCGTCGGCCTCATTGGCCTGTGCCTACCTCGGCTGGCCTTTGCATGACACTCCGGTGATCTCTCTAGTAACAGGGGAGCCGGGGATACCTGGTGCTGCACGTGTTGTGCCGGTAGCAGATGCACTGCGCCCCTTCCTCGTGCTGTGTCGAAACGCGGACTCAGTGAAGGAGGTCGCTACGGTTTTAGCCGACCGCCCAGACACCAAGCTCACCGCGCTGACCAATCTCGGTGGCTCGGAGGCGACGGGGCTGCCGGAGTCTGTGGCCGAAGGAACGGTGGCGAGCCCGCCGGTTCCAGCTGGCAACCTCACGGTGCTGGCGGTGGAGCCGTCGGGAAGCGCGCGCGGCTGGCTGCGCGACGGTGACTTTGACTCGGATGGCCAGCTGACGAAGGCACCGATTCGCCAAATGACGGTAGCGGCGTTGGATCCGCGGCCGGGAGCACTGCTGTGGGATGTCGGCGGTGGCACGGGGTCGATTGGCATTGAGTGGGCTCGGCACGGCGGGCGCGCGGAAATTTTTGAGCGCGATGCTGTTCGTGCAGAGCGAATTGCTGAGAATGTGGCGAACCTGTCGGGCAATGTGACTGTCCACCACGGCGCAGCGCCGGGAGCTTTGGCTGACTCGAATCTTCGCCCCGATGCCATTTTCATCGGCGGAGGTCTCACTGCTGACGGCATGCTTGAGGCCTGTTGGCAACGCCTTGCCCCGGGTGGCACCATCGTCGCGAACACCGTCACGCTGGAGTCGGAGGCTCTGCTATGGCAGGCACGTCGCGACTATGGCGGGGATGTCACCCGGCTTTCCGTGGAGCGCGCAGGTGCAGTCGGCACTTTCACTGCGTGGCGGCCGGCGTTGCCGGTGGTGCAGTGGGTGGCGGTGAAGCCAGTAGAGCCTGCGCTACCATAGACGTAATTTCTCTGTCTAAAAATATTGAGGACTCTGTAACCCACAATGACTGTGTATTTCATCGGTGCAGGCCCGGGCGCAGCAGATTTGCTGACGCTGCGCGCGGACCGGCTTATTCGCTCCTGTCCAGTGTGCCTTTACGCGGGATCAATTGTCCCGCCTGAGGTGCTGGAGAGCTGCCCCGAGGGCGCAGAGATTATCAATACCGCGCGTATGCCGCTGGATACCATCATCGAGACCATTCAAGCGGCACATAAGGCGGGCAAGGATGTCGCACGCCTGCAGTCCGGCGACCCGTCGGTGTGGTCGGCGCTGGCAGAGCAGGTCCGTCGTCTCAGCGAGCTAGGTATTGACTACGAAATCGTTCCGGGTGTGCCAGCTTTTTCCGCGGCTGCGGCAGCTCTCGGCCACGAGCTCACGGTGCCAACTGTCGGCCAGTCAGTGGTGCTGACTCGTATCTCCGGGCGCGCTTCCAAGATGCCAGAGGGCGAAACCCTGGAAAACTTCGGCCGCACGGGTGCGACTCTGTGCATTCACCTGGCCGCCCATGACATCGACCGCGTGGTAAAGGAACTCACCCCGCACTATGGGAAGCACGGTCCGGTGGCAGTCGTGGCTTTCGCATCCCGCCCGGAACAGGTTATTCTCCGTGGCACGCTGGCTGATATTGCGCAGCAGGTCAAGGATGCAGGTGTGACTCGCACGGCTGTCATCATTGTTGGCAAGGTGCTTACTGCCGAGGCGTTCCCGGATAGCTATCTCTACAGCGATGATCGCCCACGCGATGAACACGGACGGACCATTCCATGCGTGCACTAATTCTGGGTGGAACTGCTGAGGCTCGTGCCCTGGCCAAGCGGCTAGTGGGCGAGGGCTGGTTTGTCACCTCTTCACTGGCCGGTCGCGTATCCAACCCCAAGCTGCCCGCCGGCAATGTCCGCATCGGCGGTTTCGGCGGCCCTGCGGGGCTCACGCGATGGCTGATCGCCGATGCCACCGAAGTCATCATCGACGCCACGCATCCTTATGCGGAGCGAATCAGCGAATCTGCCGCTGAAGCTGCCCGCGCCACCGGTCTTCCGCTCGTGGCGCTGCATCGCCCTGCGTGGGAGAAGCAGCCCGGCGACAACTGGATTGAGGTGTCCTCTATGCAGGAGGCCGCGGACATTGTTGCCGACCACTTCTACAGCCCGTTTCTCACTATTGGCCGTCAGCAGCTAGCTCCATTTGCCGGCGACTCCAACGGCCGTTACCTCATTCGCTGCGTGGAACAGCCCGCGCCGCCGCTGCCCAAGAATCGGAAGATTATTCTCAGCCGTGGGCCTTACGATGTCGCAGCGGAGCGCAAGCTCATGCGGGATTACGCCGTGGACTGCGTGGTGACCAAGAACTCCGGTGGTGCTGCTACCTACGCCAAAATTGAAGCAGCCCGCGACCTTAAGAAGCCGGTCGTCATCGTGCAGCGCCCGCGCCTGCCGGGCGCGGATATCGCCATTGTTGCCACAACGGTGGATGAGGCGTACAACGCCGTCATCCGCCGGGCGTAGCAGCTAACGCAGCAACTCACCAGTTCCACTCGTGCCACCCTCACCGTAGTGACGTGCGGTGTAGACCCGAGTGGTCTTGCCAGCCCGATACGCTTTTGTCGACGACGAACCGATAATCACCATGGTTCGCATATCGACGACATCCGGGTCGAATTCCGCCAACGTGGTCACGGTGACGTTTTCCTGCTCCGAGCCGACTGCCCGCGCCACAATCACAGGCGTTGTTGGTTCGCGGTACTCCATGGCCAATGCACGCAGCTCTCGGATCTGCCATCTCCGCGACTTGGATGCTGGGTTGTAGACGGCAAACGCCATGTCTGCTCCGGCTACGGCACGCACTCGCTTAACGACGACCTCCCAGGGCTTCAACCTGTCGGAGAGACTGAGCATCGCAAAGTCATGGCCAAGGGGAGCACCGACTCGACTTGCGACGGCCTGAGCCGCAGTCATGCCCGGCACGACTCGCACGGGGATGCCTCGCCACATATCGTCGTCAGCGACTTCCAACACTGCGGCCGCCATCGCGAAGACTCCAGGGTCACCGGAGCTGACCACCGCAACTCGACCGCCGCGCTTGGCAATATCCAGCGCCATAGTGGCTCGCTCTGCCTCAACGCGGTTATCTGAGAGATGACGGCGTTGCCCGGCGCGCTCAGGAACTCGGTTGATGTAGGTGGAGTAGCCCACCAGATCCGTGGCCCGGGCCAATTCCTCGGTGACTTCTGGGGTAGTCCAGCGTTCAGCACCCGGGCCAAGGCCGACAACTACGACTTCACCGACCGCTGGGGGAGCCGACTCAGTTGCTGTATCGGTGGCTGCACCGGTCGCTGCATCATCGGCTGGCGAAGGCACCCCAGAAACACTCCGTTTAGTGCCGTAGACAGCGGAAGGCACGACGGCCACTGCGAAGTAGGGAACCTTCTCCGGGTCGGCATCGGCCAGCGGGTAGCTGGTGTGCTCATTCATGGTTGCTCGCTCGACAACATAGGCGCGCTCGAGCATGCCCGCGGCCTGCAACGCTGTACGAACCTTCTCAACGTTATTCCCCAGCTTCATAATGACTACACAGTCTGAAGCGTCAAGAACCGCAGCGATGCGCTCGGAATCTGCGGTGGCTGGGACAACGCTGACGATTTCGGTAGCCTCGCCGAGTGGCTGGCCAATCTCTGCTGCCGCCGCAGTAATGCTGGCCACGCCAGGGACAATCTCAGTGGGGAAGTCCTCGCTGAGGGCGTGATGCAGATGCTGGTACGAGCTATAGAGCATCGGGTCACCGAGCGACAGCACTGCAACACTTCGCCCCTGGGCCAAGTGCTTGTGCAGGCGAGCAGTGGCCTCTGCATAGAAACCGGCGAGCTGCTCGCGGTAGTCGGCCGGGCGCCCGGTGGTCACCGGGTATTGCAATTGCTCTTCCACGGCAGCGTCGTCACGCGCGTCAATCAGTTCGGCGGCGATTGAGCGCGCCGTGGAACGTCCGTGAGTTCCTGCATGGTAGGCGATGACATCGGCTGTGCGGATGATGTCGGCACCGCGGAGTGTAATGAGACCTGCGTCGCCGGGACCGAGTCCGACGCCGTAGAGATGACCAGGCTGAGCACTGTAGGAGCCGGACATGGTTTAGATGATCTCCTTTGCGGTCGCAATGGCATTGAGGGCAGCACAGGTGATAGCCGAGCCACCGCGACGGCCGGTGACGGTGATGTACTTCAGCTCTGGGTTTTCGGCACCGGAGTCGATAGTGGCCTGCTTTGATTCCGCGGCACCGACGAAGCCCACTGGCATGGCCAAAATGGCAGCGGGCATGGGGAAGGAGCCCTCATTAATGCGGTTGAGCAGGTGGAAGAGGGCGGTGGGAGCGTTGCCGATGGCGACAACCGCGCCCTCTAGGCGTGGCTTCCACAGCTCCACGGCGGCAGCAGTGCGCGTGGTGCCGAGTTCTTGAGCCAGCTTGGGGACGCGCTCATCACGCAGCAGGCAGATGACCTCGTTGTCAGCAGGTAAGCGCTTGCGGGTAATACCCGAGGCGATCATGTTGACATCGGTGAAGATAGGAGCGCCTTCCTCGAGAGCCTGGCGAGCTGCGCGCACAGCTCCCGTGGAAAAGACGATGTCCTTGGCCAGGTCGGTCTGACCTGCTGCGTGAATCATTCTGACAGCGACGGTTTCCTCATCGGCATCGAAGCGGGAAAGATCGCTTTCTTCGCGAATGATGGCAAACGAGTTACGGTAAATATCCGCACCGTCGGTGTTGTACTCAAAGCGCTTCATAGGCTTAAAGCCTAGTCCACAGCAGTGACTTCGTATTCTCCGTCCCCGGTGGCGAGATAGTCGAAGTAACCGCCCTTGGGCTTGCCGCAGCGACGCTCACAACCGGAGAAGTGCACGCGCCCCTCGGGCAGTCGGCCATCGGCAATTGCGTGAGAAGCATCGCCGCGGGTGTCAGCCAGAGACTTTTTGCAGCCGGGGCGTCCGGTGCAGGCGCTGACGCGCAGCCAGGTGGACTTCCGATCGAAGATCAGACCATTGGGCGCCAATACCTTGACGACCTGTTCGGCAACTTCCTCTTCCAAATCATGCAGGATCAGCGAGTACCACGGAGTGATATGCACCGGCACCTGAGTGTGCGAGATCGCTCGGGCCAGACGCGCCGGGAGGACACCAAAGCGCAGGCCAGCGGCCAGGCTAACCAGGCCATCCGGCTGGTCAATCCAACCGATCTGGCGGGACAGCCCGGCGGTGGCATCGAAGCTCTCAGCCGGAGTCGGCTCCTGGCGACGAACTCGCGCGCCCAATTCCTCGACTACGGCATCAGCAACGCGCTCGGCCGCATTGGCTTCGGCGATGCGCCAGGCTGAACCACGGCTGTCATTCCACACCTTCGCTGTGGTGATGAGAGCCTCCACGACGTCGTCACGCGAGACGACAAGCCCCGAGGTCGCGCCACCAATGATGAGTTCGAACGTGTTCTCATCGTGGGCGACAACACCGAAGTCGGGGCGCTCACCGAGCACGTCACCGCGGCCATCGTCGAAAGCCATGAGTGTGCGACCTGGCAGTGTTGCCAGCGACGGCTCCGCGATGAGGGCCTTGTCGAACTCTTGAACCAGGTCGCGCACATCAGCTTTACCGCCGACGCGACCGGACAGCGGCGACTGAAGAACGTTGCGTACGCGGTCGTGGCTGGTGGAGGGAACCAGCTTCTCTTCTTCCGCGGCATCGGCGAATGCGCCGGTGTTGGTGATGCCACGGATCTGAACATTGCCGCGGGAGGTGAAGTGAATATCACCGTCGCCGAAATTCTCGGCCAAATCGGCGAGTACGGCGAAGCCCGGCGCGGGGAGAAAGCCTCCGGGGAAGCGCAGACGACCAATTGCGCCATCAGCTGCGATATGAACCTTGCGGCTGCCGGGGCAACCGTCCTGACGAGTGCGGGTTCCTTGATCAGATGCAGTCATACTCTCAAGAATACGCAAACACACACAGAGCTGAGCCCCCGAAAACAGGGGCACATTATCCAGCCCCTTTCCAGCCCAACGAAACCATCCTGAAGTGGAGTTTTCATACCCCTCCGCAAAAACATACAAATTCTTCACTGAAAATCCACCGATCTACCTTTTTAAAACCTTATTGTTTTCATAACCTAACTTCCTCTGAATTAAGGGAAGTTTTCATTGGGTTTTCAATCTGGGGTTATTCAGGAGATTTCATGCCACATCACGACGCTGAAGCACTCACGCACGAGGCACACGACACCGTCGGCACCGGCCGTGCCTCGACACAGACACGCTCTGCTTCACGACGAAACCGTCGCACAATCCGAACGGGAATCGGGGTAGCGCTAGCAGGTCTTATGACCATCGGCCTGGCTACACCTGCAAACGCACAGCCACTAAACATCCCGGGCCTATCGGATAGTGGGCTGGCGGATAAGGTGTCGTCGTCAAGCGCAAACCGCGAACTGCCTGGTTTCGGCCATGTACCGAACCCGAATATGGAGAGGCTACTCGGCATCGAGAAAGACGATGAGGAGTCTGGTAGCGAGGGCGCAGGCAGGCAGCTGACCCCGGAACAGGCTCGCGTGGCCGCAGCCTCTCCGCTGAATTCTCTGCCGCTGACCCCGTCGCGCGCGGCGAATGCCGGCACGCTAGTCAACAGCGAGGATGCCGAGATGATGGTGAACGACAAGCTGTGGAATGTGGATGCCAAGCGTATTCACTACAACTCCACGGATTCCCTCGGCAATCCCAGTGTGGACACTGCCATTGTGGTAACTCCGAAAACGGAGTGGAAGGGCAGCGGTCCGCGTCCGGTCGTGGCGATCGCGCCGGGCACGCAAGGTGGCGCGGAAAAGTGCGACCCGTCGATCTCCTCGCAGACCGGGTTGAAGATTGAGTTCGGTCCGATGGACATTATTGCTCCATACGAGACGATTCCGATGGTTGCGAACTTGAAGCGAGGTGCGACTGTGGTGATGATTGACCACCACCGCAATGACCAGGGCAACCAGGACTACGTCGACAATATCGCCTCGGCACAGTCACTGTTTGATGCCGTGTCTGCCTCCCACGAGCTAGGCGTGGATCAAAAGGCGCCCGTGGGAATCTATGGCTACTCCCAGGGTGGCTCCGCAGCCGCTGCAGCTGCTGAGCGTGCAGGTGTCTACGCCCCGGAGCTCAACGTCGCCGCTTCTGCCGCCGGCGGCCCGCCGTCCGACCTCGCAAACGTTCTCGACCAGATTGATGGTACGACCCTGACCGCTGCGATTGCATTGGCAATCAACTCTGTCCTGGATAAAGATCCGGAGCTGCGCCGTGTCCTCAAAGAAGAAATCAGCCCTGAAGGCAAAGAACTGCTGGACAACGTTGGCAACTACTGCGCGGGCGGCTTGGGTTTCCATCACTCGTTTGAGACCACTGACCAGTACACCACCAGCGGTGAGTCGCTCAGTGAGATGATTAAGCGCTACGAGCCGGTGCAGAAGGAACTCGCACGCCAGCGCGTCGGCAATTTCGTACCGAATGCCCCGGTGTACCTCTACTCAGGTGAGCACGATGACATCATCCCCATCAACCAGGTCCGCAAGCTACGTGATGCTTGGCTGAATCTCGGGTTCACCGACCTGGAGTACGTCGAAAACACGACTTCGCCTCTGCTGCCGAAGACAGGCCTAAACCATATCGTTCCCATGCTCGCGGAACTGACTAATGCCACCGACTTCCTCTGGTCCCACTTCCCAGATCAGCCTGCGGAGCAGTCGCTGGAACTCTAGCAATAGACGCTGCAGTAGAGTGATGGAGAAATCCACTGCCATGCCACTGACGAGAAGCTCGGTGAAAATCCGCACGGTCGCGCCACTGTCACAGTCAGACCTCGTCATCGGTTAGAAGGCAGACTCCCGCCGACCGGGGACGCGTTGCTCCCCAGGAAGTGAATGACTACACCGTGATTCTGCTGCTGTCGACCTCGGATACCGACCTTCTGTCCGCCCGCGCGGCCACTCAGGCCAACCCGGAGGTGTCCTACCGTTGGGCAAACCCGGCGCGTCTGCTCGACGATGATTTGCCCACGCTTGCCGACGGCGCCGATGTCGTCATCATCCGACTTCTCGGTGGCCGCCGCGCCTGGGAATCCGGCATCGACTACTTTGTGAACTCCGGTATTCCCACCGTCCTCGTCTCGGGTGAGCAGGCGCCCGATGCCGAACTCACCGAGTACTCGACGGTTCCCGCAAACGTCACCACGCAAACGCACATCTACCTGGCGGAAGGCGGCGCGAAAAACCTCGCACAGCTGCACAATTTCCTGTCGGACACGCTGCTTCTGACCGGTCTTGGCTTTGAAGAGCCCACTCGCATGCCGGCCTGGGGTTTCCTGGAGCGCGACTCCAAGGTGGCCACGGAAGATTCGCGTGGCACCGTCGGCATTATCTATTACCGCGCCCAACACCTGGCTGGAAATACGCACTACATTGAGGCGCTCGCTGACGCAGTCGAGGCTCGCGGCTACGTCGCCAAGCCCATCTTCGCCGCGTCCCTGCGCACCGCCAGCGATGAACTGTTAGCAGAGATGGCATCCTGCGACGCGCTTATCACCACGGTGCTCGCCGCTGGTGGCAACCGCCCGGCACTCGCACAGGCCGGTCAGGACGACGACGGCTGGGATGTCGCCGCACTCGCAGACCTCAACATCCCCATCATCCAGGGGTTGGCTCTGACATCCTCCAAGGCGGCATGGGAAGACAACGACGAGGGTCTGTCACCGCTGGACGTCGCAACACAGGTCGCCGTCCCCGAATTCGACGGCCGCATCATCTCGGTCGCGTTCTCGTTTAAGGAAATCGACTCCGACGAGCTCATTTCCTACGTCCCCGACCTTGAGCGCTGCGACCGCCTCGCCGGCATCGCTACCCGCTACGCCGCACTTCGCCACATCGGCAACGCTGACAAGCGCATCGCCGTCATGCTCTCTGCGTACCCGACCAAGCACGCCCGCATCGGCAACGCCGTCGGCCTGGACACACCAGCATCCACGTTAGAGGTGCTGCACGCGCTTGCCGACGCCGGATACAATCTCGGCGACACCACCAAAATCCCCGGATACGCCACCGCCGAGGATGGCGCCGATGAACCAGATGCGTTCATGCACGCCATCATCGATGCCGGCGGCCAGGACCCGGATTGGCTGACCGAGGAAGTTATGGAGGCAGCCGAGCTCCGCCTGCCCGCTGCCACCTACGAGAAGTTCTTCGCTACCTTGCCGGAGGAACTCCGCTCCGACATGCAGGACAAGTGGGGTGCCGCGCCGGGCACCCTGTACGTTCACCCGGATACCCAGGACATCTACATTGCGGGCCTGGCCTTCGGCAATGTCGTGGTCATGGTGCAGCCACCGCGCGGTTTCGGTGACAACCCGGTGGGTATCTACCACGACCCGGACCTGCCGCCGACACATCACTACCTGGCTTGCTACCGCTTCCTGTCGCTGCCGCAGTCGGAGGGCGGTTTCGGCGCCGATGCCGTGGTTCACATGGGCAAGCACGGCAACCTGGAGTGGCTGCCGGGCAAGACCGTCGGTCTTTCCGCCTCCTGTGGCCCGGATGCTGCCATCGGCGAGCTGCCGATGATTTACCCCTTCCTGGTCAACGACCCGGGTGAGGGCACACAGGCCAAGCGTCGTGCTCACGCCACGCTTGTCGACCACCTCATTCCGCCGATGGCCCGCGCCGAATCTTACGGTGACATCACCCGTCTGGAGCAGCTTCTCGACGAGCACCAGAACATCTCCGCCATGGACCCAGCCAAGCTGCCGGCTATCCGTCAGGAGATTTGGACGCTGCTGACCGCCGCGAAGATGGACCGCGACCTCGGATGGGACGAGCGTCCGGACGAGGAGGTCTTCGATGACATGCTTATGCATGTCGACGGCTGGCTCTGCGAGATTAAGGACGTCGCCATCCGAGGTGGCCTCCACGTACTCAGCCAGGCACCGGAAGACGAATCCCTGATCGGCACTGTGACCACCATGCTGCGCGCCCGCCAGCTGTGGGGAGGCAAGCAGACGCTGCCGGGCCTGCGCGAAGCTCTCGGCCTGGCCGAGGACGGCACCGACGAGCGCCACACTGTGGACTCCATCGATGCACTGGCTACGGCGTTGGTAACCGCCGTGGTGAAGAATCCTGACCAACCAGTGGCACAGATCGCGGCTGATGTTCTCGGCTCCGAGGAATTTGCCGATATCGCGGCACCGAACGGCCTCGATCAGGTTGTCGAGCTGCTGCAGTTCACCCGCGACGAAATTCTCCCGCGCCTGGCCGCTACCAGCGAGGAGATTCCGCGCATTCTTGCGGCCTTGGACGGCGAGTTCGTTCCGGCTGGCCCCTCCGGCTCGCCGTTGCGCGGTCTGGTCAACGTACTGCCGACTGCCCGCAACTTCTACTCGGTCGACCCCAAGGCGGTGCCGTCGCGCCTGGCTTGGGAAACCGGTGTCAACCTCGCCGATGGCCTGATCGAGCGCTACCGCGCCGACCACGGCGAGTATCCCAAGTCGGTTGGCCTGTCGGTGTGGGGCACTTCCGCCATGCGTACTTCTGGCGATGACATCGCCGAGGTGCTCGCGCTGATTGGTGTGCATCCGGTGTGGGATGACGCATCTCGCCGTATCGTCGGCCTTGAGCCAATTCCGCTGGAGGAACTGGGGCGTCCGCGCATTGACGTGACCGTCCGCATTTCCGGTTTCTTCCGTGATGCGTTTCCGCATGTTATTGACCTTTTGGATGATGCGTTTCAGCTCGTCGTCAAGCTTGATGAATCCGATGAGGACAACTACGTGCGCGCACATGCGAAGGCCGACCAGCAGGAGCGTCCGCGCCGTATCTTCGGTTCCAAGCCGGGCACCTATGGAGCTGGTTTGCTGCAGCTAATCGATTCCGGTTCCTGGCGCGATGACGCGGATCTGGCGAAGGTTTACACGACCTGGGGCGGCTACGCCTATGGTCGCGGCGTCGATGGGGAAGAGGCTGCTGACGATATGAAGACGGCCTACCGCCGTATTCAGGTTGCCGCGAAGAATGCCGATACCCGTGAGCACGACATCGCCGACTCCGATGACTACTTCCAGTTCCACGGTGGCATGATCGCCACGGTCCGTGCGCTGACGGGTTCCGCTCCAGAGGCGTATGTGGGCGATTCCACGCGCCCGGACGCCGTGCGCACCCGCACCCTGCACGAGGAAACGCGACGTGTCTTCCGAGCCCGCGTAGTCAACCCACGCTGGATGCAAGCCATGCGTAACCACGGCTACAAGGGTGCCTTCGAAATGGCTGCAACGGTCGATTACCTCTTCGGTTACGACGCGACGGCACAGGTCATGGATGACTGGATGTACGAAACGCTTACCGACGAGTACGTTGCGAACCCGGAAAACCGCGAGTTCTTTGAACAGTCGAATCCGTGGGCTCTGCACGATATTTCCGAGCGCCTGATGGAGGCCGCCGAGCGCGGTATGTGGGAAAACCCTGACCAGGAACGCATGGATCTGTTGCGCCAGACCTACCTGGATACAGAGGGCGACTTGGAGGAGCGAGCTGACCGGTAGGCGAGCGCTAGGCGTCATCTAACTTGCCGCTACAGCCGGCTAGATGACGACAAGAGAACCGGCCGATAGCCCTAACCACTTGCTCATCTAGTGGCGGTTACACTGGGGAACTATGAGCAAGTGGTTCACAATTATTTACCTCATTGTCGAGATTGCGGCCTTTATCGCACTCGGTGAATGGATTGGCTACGGCTGGACCGTCCTATTGGTTTTGGGCCTGTTCATTGTGGGGTTGGTCTTCGCCGCTATCGAGTTCAAGCGCATCTACCAGAAGTTGCTGCTGGATACTTCTCGTACTCTTACCGAGTACGGACAGAAGCATCCGGAGGAGGCAATCAAGCGCTCGGCAAAGGGCGCGGGACACTTTGTGGCTGACTCGGCAATTCTATTGGTTGGCTCGTGGCTGATTGCCCTGCCGGGCGTCGTCACCACCGTTGTTGGTTTCCTCATGGTGCTACCGCCGACTCGCTGGCTGATTCGTAAGAGCGGATCGGTGGCGCTGCTCAACGGACTCCGCAACTTCAGTGACCGCAGCATGATGGTGGTCTCTCAGTACGGCATGAACCCAGGTACTCCAGGAGCTGGCGCTGGTGCTGGCGGCTTTTCGGGGTTCCCTGGATTCTCTGGTGGTTTCCCGGGCGCGGATGGCAAGAGCTTCCCACAGGATAAAATCGTGCCACCGGCGCCGGACAACGCCTGGGATCATGACCAGGACGACAGCGACAAGCGCTAACTCGAATACTCGCGGACGTAGAGAGTTCTTTTATACAAGTGCACACTAACCGTCAAGCGCGCTCCAGCGAGCACGGGGACTTTGCTCCGAAAGACGCTTCGAAAGACACTCCGGAGAATCCGAGTCGCTGGCAGGCGCGCTTTCGCGCGCTTACCCCACTAAAGCAGCGCCTCCTTCTCGCCTTCATTGCAATCCTCGCTGGTGGATTGCAATTCTTAAGCTACGCACCCCTGAGCTGGTGGTGGACCGCCTGGGTCGGCCTCGCCCTGCTCATTTTTGCCTTCTTCTGCGCAGCCGATTGGAAATCCAGCGTAGTGGGGGGCTTCAGCTGGGCAACAGCGACGGCGCTTTTCTCACTGCCGTGGATCGGCTCCTTCGTCGGTATTGGCCCCTACGTGGCGCTCTCAATTGTGCTGGGTCTCCTCACAATTCCGGCGGCGCTTGCGATGTGGCTGATTGCCCAATCCAGTTTCCCCCTCGCGCTGAAGCTCCCTGGCATGGCCGCTGCGCTCGTAGCCGGGGAGGCGCTGCTGGCCCGCTGGCCTTTCGGAGGCTTCCCCTGGCTCCGCGTTGCCTGGGGGCAAGTCGACGGCCCGCTGGCCCCAGCAGTGGCAATCGGCAGTACCGCATTGGTCACTTTCCTCGCTGCTTGCGTTGGTGCGGGACTGGTCGCGCTCACGCTACGTTCCTACGCAACCTCCGCCGCGCTTTTGGTGGGAGCGTTATTCGTCGGCTGGGCTCTTCCTGCGTGGACCCAACCACTGCCTGAACCTACGGCCGCTGACAACGCCCGTGTCGCGGTTATCCAGGGCAATGTTCCTCGCCTCGGTTTAGAGTTCAATGCCCAGCGCCGCGCAGTACTGCAAAACCACGCCGATGCCACCAATGAACTGGCACGACGTGTCCACCAAGGTAAGGAACAGCAGCCGGACATCGTCATCTGGCCTGAAAACTCCTCCGATGTCAGCCCGTTTACGGATGGGGAAGCGGCACGCATTATCGAAAATGCCGCGATGAATATTGGCGCCCCCATCGTGGTCGGCACCTTTACCTACACCAATGGGGTGCAAAACACCATGGTGGTCTGGGATCCACAGACCGGCCCCGGCGACCAGCACGAGAAAATCTATCTCCAGCCCTTCGGCGAGACCATGCCATTCCGCGAACTACTCCGTCACTTTTCCGACATGGTCGCTCACGCCGGAGACATGACCCCGGGCAACGGCGATGCTGTGGTCACAACACCTGGCACCGATGGTTTAAAAAAGGTCCACCTGGGCCTGGCGACCTGCTACGAAGTGGTCTTCGACGGGGCCTTCCGCAACGCGGTCAACCACGGCGCAACTATGCTTGCCACACCCACGAATAACGCCACCTTCGGTTTCACCGATATGACTTACCAACAGCTGGCCATGAGCCGCATGCGAGCCATGGAGTTCCAACGCTCCACGGCTGTCGCCGCAACCAGCGGTGTGAGCGCTATTGTGGATGCGCACGGAGACGTCGTAAAGCAGAGCAAAATCTTCGAGCAGAAGGTACTCACCGAGACTTTGCCGCAGTACTCCCACCTGACTTTTGCAGCCCGCTTCGGGACGTGGATTGAAGGTCTACTGACTGCATTCGGTATTCTTTGTGTGGTTGGTGCCGTCCTGCGTCGCCGTGGCGGAGATGCCAGGGCAGGCGCAGATGAAGTTGATGGCCGGGATACTGAGCAGAACATGCACTAAGGAGAATCACGAGTGACTGCCCTAAATGAGTCGACGCTGGTTGTCATTCCCACTTTCAACGAGCGGGAAAACCTGCCGGGCGTGATCGCACGCTTGCGCGCAGCGGAGCCGAGCGTCGACATTTTGGTTGTCGATGACTCTTCACCAGACGGCACCGGTGAGCTCGCCGATGAAATCGCTGCCGCTGACAAGGCGGACAACAACGGGAAAGAGCACATCTACGTCCTGCACCGCGAGGGCAAGGGCGGTCTCTGGGGTGCGTACCGCGCGGGTTTCGCTTGGGGTCTCGAGCGCGACTACGAGGTTCTCTGCGAGATGGATGCCGATGGCTCCCACGCACCAGAGCAGTTCCATCTGCTGCTGGAGAAGCTCGAGGACGGTGCCGATGTCGTCATCGGCTCCCGCTACATTCCGGGAGGCAAGACCGTCAACTGGCCAATGAGCCGTCAGGTTCTCTCCCGCGGCGGCAACCTCTACATCTCGATGGCGCTCGGCGCGGGCATCTCGGATATCACCGCTGGCTACCGTGCTTATCGACGGGAAGTTCTCGAGACCCTCGACCTCGAGAACATTGGCAAGGCTGCGTACCTGTTCCAGACCGAGCTCGCCTTTGAGGCTGTGCAGGCGGGCTTCCTGGTGGAAGAGGTTCCGATCACCTTTACTGAGCGCGAGTACGGCGAGTCCAAGATGGATGGCAGCTTTGTGAAGCAGTCTCTGCTGCAGGTCACCAAGTGGGGATTCAAGCACCGCTCACAGCAGGTAAAAAACCTGGGGTCGGAGATTGGTCGCCTGGCTGGTCACGAGTTTAAGCAGCGATTCCGCAAGTAGGGCAACCCTAAAAATTGCAACCACAAAAATTGCGGGCTGCACGTATGAATACGGGCTGCATGTACGAATGCAGGCTGCATGTATGACTACAGGCTGCAAATGTGAAACTGACTTAGTTTATGACAGTTTCAGGCCATTTTTCAGGCCATTTTTGTCATAAACGCAGTCAGTAACTCGGCTCGGCCCGCCGCAGCCAGCCACCAACGAAAAACGGGCCCGAATAAGGAGAAAAACCTTATCCGGACCCGAATTTCAGTGTTTGATTGACGGCTACAAAGCTCTAAAGCTCGAACCTAACCAGCTCAAACCTTACGCGTTCTTCTCTGCCTCTTCGGCTTCCTTCTGAGCCTTCAGCAGGCGAGCGGCGTTACGACGACGCTTGCGCAGCAAGTCAACGCGCTCATCCAGCAGCACGTCGAGCTCCTCAATGGAGCGGCGCTCACGGAGCATGTCCCAGTGAGTCCTCGGCGGCTTCACCGGCTTAGCTTCAGTGCCTTCGCCTTCAACCAGCTCACCAATCTGGCCATTCTTGCACAGCCATTCACCTGGAATTTCCGCGTCATCCGCGAATGGGACCTCGAAGATCTCACCGGATTCAGTGCGGTAGCGGACCATCATTCGCGGCGCGAGGTCATGATCGCGATCGGTCTCATACGAAACGGCGCCCATGCGACTGCCACGAAGAACTCGATCTGCCATGTGGAACGTGCCCCCTTTGGTAGAAATACTAGACCACACATTATAACGCCTTAGTCAGCATTCATGCCATAATTGACTTCTGTGTCAGATCAAAAGCCGAGCACAACTATCGCCAATTGCCAGTGGTGTGGCCGCGAAATGGAGGTCGCGATCCGCGGTCGCCGGCGCAAATTCTGCAGCCAAGCCTGCCGGCAGCGCGCGTATGAAAAACGCACCGGCGTAGCAAAAGGCGCCTCCAGGCCGATTGCCGAACGAATCAATTCGGATCTCAAGCTGAAGACCGCCGATGCCACGAGCAGGTCGGCGGGCGATGACGTCGTAAAGCGAATAGGGGACGGGCTCTTCGAAGTACGTTGTCTCGCCGAAGACTTGCGCACCGCGCTTGACGACGGCATGGAGACTTCCGTCCTACAGGAGATTACGCAGGAATTGATTATGAAAACGCGTGAGGTGGAACGGTTTATCCCATAGCGGATTAAAAGGATAGGATGAGCACTATGAATTCTGGTGTCCGTAAATCAATTATTACTTTGATAGCCGTTGCAGTTGTTGCGCTCGCAATTGTTATTGTGGGACCAGTTTTGTATCGCGTTTTCACGCATGAAGGGGTGCGTACTGGGGATTTCGAGGCTAACGAGCTGCCTGCAGCAACGACTGACGCGAATGGCACCTGGAAGATTGTCGGTGGCGATAACTCACAGAACACCTCCGTTGGCTTTACTTTTAACGAGGTGCTGCCAGGCAGTAGGCGGACGACGTCCGGTTCCACCCACGAAGTCACTGGCGAGCTGAAGGTTGCTAACAACAATCTTGAGGACGCATCCATTGTTGTTGACATGGCAACTCTGACTAGCGATATTGAACGTCGTGACATCAATGTCCGCAACAATATTTTTAGCGTTGAGCAGTACCCAGAAGCTAAGTTTGAGCTTGCAGAGCCGCTCGATATTTCAAGCATTCCAGATAACGGCCAATGGGCAAATATCGAGATTCCGGGACGCCTGACTATTCGCGGTGTCACCAATGATGTCACCGTGCCAATGAAGGTCGCTCGCACCGAAAACCTGGTTTTGCTGTCGGGCACCTTGCCAATCAACCGCCTGGATTACAACGTGCGCCTGCCACAGTTTGTAGCTGCATCCATCGAGGAGAACGGCGAACTCAATCTACGCATTGTCGCGGAGAAGCAGGACACGTAGGTTTCGGCTAGCAGGCACGGCCATCTAAAGATTGATCGCACGAGAACGAATCTAAAAGAGGCTTCTAGCCAGCGAAAATATGCCCCGTTTCGTCACTGTGACGCAATAAAGCCATTTAGTCACACACCACAGAAGTCCCGCCAAAAACAATTTTGATAGGCCAGTTGGGAGCCGCAACAATATGACCACCTACGAAGCAATGTTGCTCGCACGAAAGGTGCGAATGGTGCTACTGATTATCTTCATTGCATTCGTAGCCTACAAAGGCGTGTGGTGGCTCGTGGCTGTTGGCATATTTCTGATTGGCATGACGCTGTGGCAGAACAAGCGACTACGGGAAGAGATTGCCGTCCGCAACGCGGATGAGCTTGCAGCAGACACCAAGACCAATGAACAATAAGCCCGACAGCATGGAACAAGCGCCAAGGAAGAACGCGGCGGCGGAAAACGTGGCAGCCTAGAAATTCAGACCCCCAGGACTGACCACTGTCAATATTTGTCCGATAATATACATTATGACATTTTGACCATAACGTCCCATCCTCCCCATTTGCCCGTCGTCATGCCAGTTTCGCTCAGTAAATCTGCCAAGTAGGACCGCTCAGTGGATCAACTCAGCAAACAACTATTTTTCGCTACACGGCTATTCAGGAATTTTTTGTAAAATTCCCTCATGCCTGATTTCTCAGACACATCCAGTAGCTCCGACAGACCCGATACGTCAGACACGTCAGATAGAGCTGACTCGTCCGACGACCCTGAGCCTCGAACCAAGGTAAACGGGCTCTCTGTAGCCGCAGTAAGCGCAATAACCGTAGCAACCGCAACATCCTCAGCGAACGCAGCAAACACTCCAGGTGATGCCGCGTGATTGTATCCGCGCTCATTGTATTCGCAGCTTTTCTTTTTCTCGTTTTCGCCAACGCAGTTTTCGTTGCTGTCGAGTTTTCCTACCTCACGGTTAATAGGAATGACGTCAAGAAGGCCGCAAACGCCGGCTCAAAGTCCGCATATTTAGTAGACCGCGCCCTATCACGCACCTCTACTAACCTCTCCGGCGCACAGCTGGGAATTACGGTCACCAGCCTCGTCGCTGGTTTTCTTACCGGTCCTTCCCTCGGCGTGCTCCTCGAAGCCGCTTTTGGTGGCACTAGCGTCTCTCCCGCCACCGTCACTGCAATCAGCACTACGGGCGCTTTCATTATCGCAACCTTCACTCAAATGGTCTTTGGTGAACTCGTTCCCAAAAACTGGGCCATCGCCGAGCCCATCAAAGTCGCAAACCTCGTGGTCAGGCCGCAAAATGCCTTCATGTTTGCATTCGGCTGGCTGGTCTGGCTGCTCAACAGCGCGGCTAATTGGGTACTAAAACGGCTCGGCTTCTCCCCTGAGGAAGAGGTTGCCAGTGCCAGAACCGCGGAGGAACTCCGTGCCGTCGTCACGCGCTCTAGCGATGAAGGAAAGATTAACCCGCAGACCGCCGAGTTGGTGGCGCGATCAATTGAGTTCGGCGAGCGCACTGCGGCTGATGTGATGACGCCACGCACGCAGATTATCTTTATCGAAGATCAGAGTGTCGCAGAGATGCTGACGGTCGTCGCAGATTCTGGACATGCACGCTTCCCCGTCGTTGGCAATAGCGTCGACGACATCCGGGGCGTGGTGCACTACACCGACCTGCTCAGCGTGCCACACGCACAACGCTTGACGACGTCAGCTGCGAGCCTGGCCAAAGATGTGCTCGTGGTGAACGATTCGACCACGCTTGATCCGCTGATGCGTCAATTGCGGGAGGATGCATACCAGTTCGCAGTGGTCGTCGATGAGTACGGCGGTACGGACGGCATTGTGACGCTGGAGGATCTCGTCGAGGAAATCGTCGGTGAAATTGACGACGAGCAGGACGATCGTTCGTTGCTCTACAGCCGGATTAGCCCCAATACGGTAATTGTTTCCGGTCTCATGCGCCCTGACGAGTTGGGAGAGATCCTGAACCTGGTTCTACCGGAGGGCGAAGAATCCGACACGATTGGCGGCTTCATTACCGAGCGCTTAGATCGCATGCCACGCTTCGGCGACACTGTCACGGTCGAAGCCACCGACCACGAAAACCTCGATGAGGAGAACTTGCCTACCACCGCTGAAGTCGCCTTCCGAGTAGAGCGCATGGCGCGTCACCGCGTTGGCCGTATTCGTGTCCAGGTGGACCGCGTCGGCAACAAGGTCGCGCACAGGGATGAAGGCGCTCATCAGGACGGCACCAGTCACGACCACGTCGAGCACAACAGCGAACAGGAGGGCTAAAACATGCCACTACTTACTCTTATTTTGCTGTTAGCCCTCAACGCCTGGTTTGTCGCCGCTGAATTTGCGATGGTCTCGGCTCGCCGCGACCAAATTGAGCCGGATGCCGTCAGCGGCTCTACCAGCGCAAAGTACGCGCTGCGCGGTATCGAAAACGTGTCGGTCTCCCTGGCGGCAACACAGCTTGGCATTACCGCCTGTTCCCTGCTCATCGGTGCCGTCGGTGAGCCTGCGATTGCACACTTCTTCGAGCCCTACATGACAGCACTTGGACTCCCCGCGCGCACCGCCCACGTGGTTGCGCTGGTGTTGGCGCTGCTGATTGTCACTTTCTTACACATGGTTGTCGGCGAAATGGTGCCGAAGAACATCGCTATTGCGGCCCCCAGCCCGACAGCGAAGTTCGTGGCTATTCCGCTGTATGTGATTGCGCGGCTACTCAATCCGGTTATCTGGGCGATGAATACGACCTCGAACATCGTGGTTCGTAAGGTTCTTCGCGCCACGCCAAAGGACGAGGTCGATTCCTCTTTCACCGCTAGTCAGGTGCAGGATTTCGTCGCCGAGTCCGGGCGTCAGGGGCTTCTCGACAATGACGAGCTCGCGCTCCTTCACAAGGCCCTCGGCTTCGAGCAACTCACGGCCGCCGACGTCACGATGCAACCTGACACGCTCGTCACCGTTGCGCCAGACGCCACCGTCGCTGACATCGAAGCGCTCAGTGCCCGCACGCGATTTTCCCGCTTCCCCATCACTGATACCGACGGCAGTTTCATCGGCTACATTCACGTCAAGGATTTGCTTTCGCTTGACGACGGTCACCGCGGCCAGACCTTCCCGCAGAATCTGATTCGCACCTTTGCAACCGTCAGCCCGAACGCCAAGCTCCAATCGGTCATGCGGCTTATGCAGCGCGAACAGGCTCACTTCGCGTTGGTGACGGAGGAGAATAGTACTTCGGAGAGCTCAGCAAAATCGGAGAGCTCAGCAGCCTCGGCAGGCATGGCGAATTCCGTGAACGGGATCGTCGCACTGGAGGACGTACTAGAAGAGCTCGTCGGCGAAGTCCGCCAGGCAACTGCCTAGCGAGTGCGCCGACGAGCTCCGTCGATTCCAGCTGGTTACTTGCTGCTGCGAGCTAGTTAGCTAATTACTTCAGCGCAGCCAGTGCGGAGTCGTAGTCCGGTTCCGTGGTGATCTCATCGACCAGCTGGTTGTAAATAACCTTGCCCTCTTCGTCAGTGATGACTACGGCACGAGCAAGCAGACCAGCGAGCGGGCCATCCTGCTGGACAACACCGAATGCTTCGCCGAAACCGTGGCGGAAATCCGAGGCAACCTCAACGTTGTCCAGGCCTTCTGCAGCGCAGAAGCGGCCGAGAGCGAACGGCAGGTCACGCGAAACATTAACCACGACGGTGTTGTCCAGCCCAGCAGCGTCCTCGTTGAAGTGACGCACCGAAGCTGCACAAACACCAGTGTCTACCGACGGGAAGATGTTGTAGACGACCTTCTTACCAGCGAAGGTCTCATTGGTGACCTCACCGAGGTCGCCACCGGTGAGGGTAAACTCCGGAGCCTTGTTGCCCACCTGGGGCAGGTCGCCGGAAAGCTGGACTGGGTTGGACTGAAATGCGGTTTGTGTCATAGCGCCCTTTTTACCGCCTTTCGTCAGGATCCTCCAGGCTGTTTCCTGGAAATCAGTAGAATCGTGACAGAAATGAAATTCCGGGCCGCAGTATCTTGAGTAATCTTGCGTATCTTGCGGTCCGGGCCACGCTATTCAGCGGGCCCCACGTTTAAACTCCGAGGAAAGGCAACCATGAGTTTGATTACCGCAATTGTGTCCATCGATGTCGAAGCTGACAAGATTCCGGAGGCCGCCGAGACCATCGTCGAGATCGACGGCGTGACTGAGGTCTACTCCGTTACTGGCGACTGGGACCTGGTCGTCGTGGTGCGCGCAACTAACCACGATGATTTGGCGGAAATCATTCCAAACCTCATCAGCAAGGTCGACGGCGTCATTCGCACTCAGACTCAGCTGGCTTTCCGCACCTACTCTCAGCACGATCTGGAAAGTGCATTCTCCATCGGGCTGGAGTAGTCGCGGATTCTTCCACCGAACCGTGCCGGTATGCGGTAGCTACTTAACCACTTCCGCCATCGCGCGGCCTGCCTGGCGGCCACTGAAAATACAGCCGCCCAGGAATGTACCTTCCAGTGCGTTGTTGCCGTGGACGCCGCCGCCACCGAAGCCAGAGGCCTCGCCTGCGGCGTAGAGCCCCTCAAAGGGAGTTCCGTCGGGGTGCAAGCACTGACCGTCGAGGGTCGTCTCAATGCCGCCGAGCGTTTTGCGGGTCAGCATGCGCAGACGAATAGCAATCAGCGGGCCGTTTTTCGGATCCAAAATCGGTGATGGCGGCACAGAGCGGATGATTTTGTCCCCGAGGAAGTTCCGGGCCACGTTGACGTAATTGACCTGGTAGTCCTTGGAGAAGGGATTGCCGGTCTGCATGTCGCGCTGACGGATCTGCTCCTCAAGCTTCTCCAGGTCAATCTTCGGCGCTGCAGCTCCGAACTCGCTGCCCGAACCAGACTCTCCGCCCGAGCTCGCTTCCACGATCTCGTTCATCCCCTCGACCAGCTTCGGCAGATTGTCGGCAACCACCCAGTCTTCGCCGTTATCCATAAACGCCTGAATGGGCGCGGCGACACCAGAGGTCACCTTGCCAATCAGCTTCTTAATCTCCTTGTCGGTTAGGTCCGGATTTTGTTCTGAGCCAGAGAAGATAAACTCCTTGGCCACGATGTTCTTATTCAGCACAAACCAGGAGTAGGAATGTCCGGTAGCCAGAATGTGCTTCATCGTGCCAACCGTATCCGCGCCCGGAATATATGGTGCAGGCAGGCGGTTTCCTTCCGCGTCGAACCACATGGCCGACGGCCCCGGGATGATTCGAATACCGTGATTCGGCCATACCGGATCCCAGTTCTTCATGCCCTCGGTGTAATGCCACATGCGGTCACGGTTAACGAGATTTGCTCCGGCTTGCTCTGCAATCTCAATGCCACGGCCGTCAACATGCTCTGGCACACCGCAAACCATGTCCTTCGGCATCTCGCCCAGGCGCTCGGTCGGCCAGCACTTACGCACGGCTTCCAGGTTGCCGCCGACACCGCCCGTCGCAATGCACACGGCCGACCCGCGGATCTCAAAGTCCTCCCCTGTTTCCTCGCGTGACGACGCCACTCCTCGCTCTAAAGATTCACAGGGAACCAGAATCTTGCCACGCACGCCGACGGCGCGGCCGTCTTCTACAATCACCTCGTCAACGCGGTGGCGATGGCAGTATTCCACCAGCCCCTTCTTCGCAGCCGCGGCGACCGGCTCTGCGAAAACGCGGACAATTTCAGGACCTGTGCCCCAGGTCAAGTGGAATCGGGGTACCGAGTTGCCGTGACCGTCGGCACGCCCTTCACCGCGTTCCGCCCACCCAACGACAGGCAGGAACTTCACGCCGAGATTGCGGAGGTAGTCGCGCTTCTCCCCCGCCGCGAAGTTCAGGTAGGCCTTGGCCCACTTGCGTCCCCAGTTGTCTTCCTCGCGGTCGAACTGCGCGGAGTTGAACCAGTCAGCTTCAGCGAGCTCGCGGTTGTCCTTGACTCCTAGGCGGCGCTGCTCTGGCGAGTCGACGAGAAAGATTCCTCCCAACGACCAGAAAGCCTGTCCGCCGAGGTTGTTGGCGTTCTCCTGATCGACAAGGATGACCTTCTTACCTGCCTGCGTGGCCTCATACGTCGCGACCAATCCGGCAAGTCCGGCGCCGACGACAACAATGTCTGCAGTACGTGTGGTGCTCTGTGCATTCATAGTTTCGTTTTTAGACCCTAAACACCGCCCTTGAGGTGGTTTTGCCTAAAAACGTGATTTATTTTTGCAGGCGTTATTTATCTGGCGAATTTCCAACGCGTTCGGAACTGCCCGCTGCTAGTGAGGCCTGCGTGGCGCATGCACGAGTTCGACCTGCACGAGCGTGACTTTCTCTGCACGCACGAGCGCTTCAAACAGTGACAGGTAGTAATTCCACATCCTCCGGAACACTCTGTCGTAGCCGATACCAGCGGCTTCGCGCGCATGAGCCGCAAAGAAATCGCGCTGGAGCTGCAAGGTCGTCGCAAAGTGCGCCGGAATGTACTCTTCCGCCGCGATGCGCAGGCCGGTTTCCCGGTCTACCATCTTGCGCAGCTCTTCCATCGTGAAAAGTTGCAGCTGGGGCCACACGTAAGCGCGTACGAGGTCCAAGCTACGCTCGGCGAGCGCGTCGAATTTGTCCGTAGCTACCACCATTTGGACGACGATGGTGCCGCGATCGACAAGCAGACGCTCGGCGCTCTTCAGCCAGCGCAGCGCACCTGCACGGCCGAAGGTCTCCAGACGCCCGACGTTGATAACCGCCTCGAAGTCGGACTCGAATTCGCGTGGCGACGGAATGTTGCGATCCATCTGGATTACATCGACCGCGCCGCGCAATCCGGCCTTTTCCACCCGTTCCAGCACCGTGTCGGTGTGGTCATCTGAGACGGTAATAACCTCCGCACCCGCTCCCCTTTCTGCAGCCCGAAGAGCAATTTCTCCGCCTGCCGACGGCCATTCGGCCACACGGTCGCCAGCCCGCACTCGAGCGAGATCGAGCATGTGCTCAATATTGCGCACCTGGGCATGCAGAAAATCAGCACGCGCGACGGATTTCGGGGCATCGACATAAGTCACGTCAACTGACCAGTGCGAGGGAACCCCACCCTTGCCCGCACCACGGGCATAGTTGGGAATCTGTTCACGCGACGAGGTTCGCACTCCGGAGGCGAACAGGCCAGAACCACCCATTAGCAATTCGCCGGAATAAAGCTCCAGCAATGAGGTCGGCAACTCTCCCGCCATATCGGGCCCATCGAGACGCGGGCGTGAACGCGCGACTTTCATCAGACCACGTGCCAACGGCCCCAACGAGGCAATATCAAACTCGGCGCTGAGCAGTCGACTGAGAAGCTCTGGCAAGTCATCACTGGACCACTCGCCCGCGAGAAAGGCCTCCCCCAATCCGAGCCATTCTGAATCAGCTAGTCGAGAATAGAAAACAGGATCAATGACGCTGAAAACGACTGGACGCAATGTGACGGAATCATCGGGAGATTCACTGTTACTGCGGGAACTGGCGCCACCGACACCGTCGATAGCCAAATCGGCGTCACCCGTCGACCGAGTGATGAAGGACTCTCCGACAAACTCACCGGATTCAACCAGTTCAATGCCGTTGTCCTGGCAGAGCCGCTCAAAAGAGCGTTCCATCATTTCAGCACGTTTCGCTAAGAAACGCCCCTCTGGAATACGCGCAACCCGAGGCCATCGCTCTGCGTCAATTGCCTGCCGGCTTGCCGAATTCACCCTGCCCGAACCTCCTAACAATCGCGCCGCATAAAGGTACGAATAACGAACTGAGTTTGCTCTCGAAGCCTACCGCGCAGGGGCCCAGAATAGGCGGTGGCGCACCGAGAGGATTACTATTGTGGCTTGCCGGCTAAAAGCCGAATCTAAAACTTCGAGAACTTTAAAGTCTGTGAGGAGAAAATACATGACCGAGACTCCGTACCGCCCGCACTCCGGACGCCCGCACGTGGTCGTCATCGGTTCGGGTTTCGGCGGCTTGTTCGCGGCGAAGAAGTTGCAGGGCGCCGAGGTCGACGTCACTCTCATCGACCGCACTAACCACCACCTGTTCCAGCCACTGCTCTACCAGGTAGCAACGGGCATCCTGTCCTCGGGCGAAATCGCTCCGTCCACTCGTACAATCTTCGACGGTGTTCAGAACGTTCGTGTTGTCAAGGGCGATGTCACCGACATCGACGTCGAAAAGCAGGTTGTGACTTCGGAACTGGGTCACCAGACTTCCAAGTGGGAATACGACCACCTCCTGGTTGCCGCTGGTGCTGGCCAGTCCTACTTCGGCAATGATCACTTTGCCGAGTTTGCTCCGGGTATGAAGAACATCGACGATGCACTCGAGATTCGCGCTCGTATCATTGGCGCATTCGAGCGCGCCGAGCTGACCGACGATCCGGCTGAGCGCGAGCGTCTGCTGACCTTCGTGGTCGTCGGTGCTGGCCCGACCGGCGTTGAGCTTGCTGGTCAGCTGGCCGAGCTGGCTAACCGCACTCTCGCATCGTCTTACCGCAGCTACAACCCGCACGCTGCTCGTGTCGTGTTGCTCGACGGCGCACCGCAGGTTCTGCCGCCGTTCGGCAAGCGTCTGGGCCGCAAGGCTCAGAAGTCCCTGGAGAAGATGGGTGTCATCGTCAAGCTGGGCGCGATGGTGACCGACGTCAATGAAGAGGGCGTCACCTACAAGAACATGAAGGATGAAACCGAGGAGTTCATCCCGTCGTTCTGCAAGATTTGGTCCGCCGGCGTGTCCGCTTCCCCGCTGGGTAAGATGATTGCCGAGCAGACCGGCGCCGAGACCGACCGCGCTGGCCGCGTCGTTGTCAACGAGGACATGACAGCTGGTGACTGCAAGAACGTTTACGTCGTGGGCGACATGTCCAACCGCGAGAACCTGCCGGGTGTTGCTCAGGTTGCTATTCAGGGTGGCGAGTATGTCGCTGAGAACATTGCTGCCGAGGCAGACGGCCGCGATGTCGCGGAGCGCCAGCCGTTCGAGTACTTCGACAAGGGCTCCATGGCAACCGTCTCCCGCTTCTCTGCAGTGGCGAAGATGGGCAAGGTTGAGGTCTCCGGCTTCATCGGCTGGGTCCTGTGGCTGGCTGTCCACCTGATGTTCTTGGTGGGCTTCCGCAACCGTCTCGTCTCCTGCGTCAGCTGGGGTCTGAATGTTCTGGACCGCAACCGTTGGCAGATGGTTTCCACCCGCCAGCAGATGTACGCACGCAATGCAATCAATCGCCTGGCCGAGCTCAACAAGGACAAGGCTGAGCAGGATCTGCCTCTGGAAGTTCGCGACACCCGCCGCGAGCACCGCGCAAATAAGAACAAGTAGTTAACTTGCAGGTGGCTAGGTTAGAAAACAGCTAACCAAGGTTAACCACCTGCGAGTTCCCTATCTGGCCCGTTACCACCTATGACAATTTGCTACAGCGGCTTGTCAAGTACCGCAATTCGTAGGTTGGTGCGGGCCAGCAGTTTTTCATCTGCCTTGCGGGTGTGCTCAATGCGCCACAGTTGCATGGTGCGCCCCAGGTACTCCGGCTCCGCAGTAGTGACAATTACCTCGCCGGCCCGGGCGGAGCGGTAAAAATCGGTGTTGTTGTTCACACCGACGACCGGCTTCTTCGCACCGCAGGCAACGAAACCAGCAATAGAGCCAGCAGTCTCACCTAGCGAGCAGTAAACACCGCCATTGGCCAGGCCCCACGGTTGCAGGTGGTCGGGCCCGACTGCGAGCTCCATCTGAATTCGCTCCGGCCCGACATGGACAAACTTCGTGCCCAGCAGGGTATCTAGACCGCCGATTCCGTTATCGCCCAAGGTGCTGTTAAAAACAGTCAGCTCCTCATCGCTCAAGACTTCCTGGCTAGCCTTCGTCGCCAGTGTCATATACTTGCGCAGCGCCTTCCTCTTCGCCTGCTCGGCGGCGGAAGCTGAAAAGTTAGAGTCCTGTGAACTGCCATTATTCGCAATAGTCTCGTCAGTCATGCCAAACATTGTGCCAGCGCACACCATCGCTCGTGGCAGTTTTAACGTTAAAAGCAGTAACAATTTCTGAGTCCCAGATACAACGAACCCGGGCCAGGCTTTAAGATGGTGGGCATGACCGATAACAATGAACTCGCACAAATTGGTGTCGTCGGGCTCGCCGTCATGGGCTCGAATATCGCACGCAACTTCGCCCACAAGGGACACACCGTTGCCGTGTACAACCGCAGCCCGGAGAAAACTCGCACCCTCATCGCTGAACACGGTGATGAAGGCTCATTCATCCCGTCCGAGACCATTGAAGAGTTCGTCGCTTCGCTGGAGCGCCCGCGTCGCGCTCTGATTATGGTTCAGGCAGGTGCCGCTACTGATGCGGTCATCGATCAGCTTGCCGACGTGATGGAGCCCGGCGACATCATCATTGATGGCGGTAACTCTCTCTACACGGACACCATCCGTCGCGAGAAGGCTATTCGCGCCCGTGGCCTGCACTACGTTGGTACTGGTATTTCCGGTGGTGAGGAAGGCGCTCTGACCGGCCCATCCATTATGCCGGGTGGCACGAAGGAGTCCTACGAGTCCCTCGGCCCGCTGCTGGAGTCCATCTCCGCTCACGTTGATGGCGTTCCGTGCTGTACACACATTTCCTCCGATGGCGCTGGCCACTTCGTGAAGATGGTCCACAACGGCATCGAGTACGCGGATATGCAGGTCATCGGCGAGGCTTACCACCTGCTGCGCGAGGCCGCTGGCCTCACCCCTGCGGAGATTGCAGATATCTTCCGCGAGTGGAACAAGGGCGACCTGGACTCCTACTTGGTTGAGATCACCGCTGAGGTTCTCTCCCAGGTCGATGAGAAGACAGGCAAGCCGCTGGTGGATGTCATCGTGGATGCCGCTGGTCAGAAGGGCACCGGGCGTTGGACGGTCAAGGCCGCTTTGGACTTGGGCATTCCGGTAACTGGTATTGGCGAGGCCGTGTTCGCTCGCGCCCTGTCGTCTTCCCTTGCTCAGCGTGAGGCTGCACGCAACCTGCCGTCAGGAAGCCTGGCTAAGGCGCCCGAGGATCGCGATGCTTTTGTGGAACGCGTCCGTAAGGCTCTCTACGCTTCCAAGATCATTGCCTACTCGCAGGGCTTTGATGAGATTAACGCTGGCGCCAAGGAGTACGGCTGGGAAATTGACCGCGGTGCGCTGGCAACCATCTGGCGTGGTGGCTGCATCATTCGCGCTCAGTTCCTGAACCGCATCAAGGAAGCGTACGACCGAGATCCGGAGCTGCCGGCGCTGGTACTCGACGAGTACTTCCGTGACCAGGTCACCGAGTGCCTCGACGCGTGGCGCGACGTTGTCGTCGCTGCCGCACAGATGGGTATCCCGGCTCCGGTGTTCTCCTCTTCGCTGGCTTACTACGACGGCCTGCGTGCGGAGCGTCTGCCGGCAGCGCTGGTTCAGGGGCAGCGTGACTACTTCGGTGCGCACACTTACCAGCGTGTTGACCGCGAGGGGGCTTTCCACACCCTCTGGTCTGGCGACCGCTCCGAGGTTGAAGCGTAGTCTTGAAGTCTGTCGCTTCACGCTCTTGAAGTTAAAAGGGGTCTGAGATGCCATTTCCCAAGAAGGCAAAGCCTGATTTTGTGCCACGAGTTCTTTCCATCGCCGGCACAGACCCAACAGGTGGTGCTGGGCTCCATGCCGATTTGAAATCAATTGCCGCCGCTGGCGGTTATGGCATGGGCGTGGTCACCGCACTGGTATCTCAGAACACTGTGGGTGTCCGCGCTGTCCACACCCCACCTGTTGACTTCCTCGTCGAGCAGTTGGCTGCTGTCACTGAGGATGTCACCATCGACGCGGTGAAGATTGGCATGTTGGGTTCACGCGAACTCACACAGGCCGTCACCAACTGGGTTCGGGAGACCAAACCAGCCGTGGTTGTTCTCGATCCGGTTATGGTCGCCACCTCCGGCGACCGTCTGCTTGACGAAGATGCCATGGACGCAATGCGTGACCTGGTCGCCGAAGCCACCGTTATCACGCCGAACGTTCCCGAACTGGCGTTGCTTGCCGACGCCCCGGAGGCCAATGACTTCACTGAGCTGATTGAGCAGGCGCTGGAGTTCGCGAGCAAGAACGACGTCATCGTAATTGCAAAGACCGGCCACCTAAGTAGTGATGAAGCCGGAAATGCCGTGGCATCCCCCGATGGCCAGATTTTCTTCAGCTCTTCTCCCCGCATTCACACTGAGAACACCCATGGCACGGGTTGTTCGCTGTCCGCTGCTCTCGCCACACGGATTGGTGGGGGCTCCGCGATTAATGATGCCCTGCGCTGGACTACGCGCTGGCTCAGCGAGTCCATTCGTTTCGCGGATAACCTCAACGTCGGCCAGGGGCACGGTCCCATTGACCACGGCCACAGGGCTCGTCGCCTAGAAAAGGTCGCGCTTCGCCGAATGCAACCAGTGCATCTGAACTCCAGTCTTTACCCAGAGGCCATCGAAGGCACTGGCACTGAGCAGACGCCGAAGGAGCTGGAATCTTTCTTTGGCCACTCACTCCAGATTGCTCCGGCGGGCCCCTTTACTTCCCAGCTGTGGCGGGACATCGAGGACATCGTTGCCGAGATTGGCGGAATGTTCAGCGTCCCCACGATGCTCCGCGGCGACCTTTCCTCGGAAGAAACCAACTTCTTCGTAGCGCAAGAGGCCTGGTACTTGCACCAAGTTTTCCCAGTCCTGTCGCATCTGGCAACGAAAGCACCCTGCGCTAAGGAACAGGTTCTGTGGTCATCGGTCGCGCAGGAAGCCCTGGTGCGTGCGTTGGAATTGAACAATAACACGCTGGAAGAGGCTTCTTCGGCACTCGAGGACATCGAGCCGACAACAATCACACAGCTTTTGCTGGACGTGCATTCTTCCTGTAGCGCCTTCAATCCATATCGGGTCGCCGTAACCAGTATCGTCGCCGAAATGTGGATCGCAACCGAGCTGACTCTGCAAGGAAAATCGCTGGTTGATGGGGATTCCGCGATCGCGAACTGGGTGGAGGCCTATTCCGACCCCGAGTATGTTGACAGTGTTCAGCAGGCTCTCGAGGTCCTTGAAAAGAATATGTCCACGGCCAGCGATGCAGAGCTCAAATCTATCCGCAACATCTTCCGTCGAGCCGCTGTTCTTGAGCGCGAGGCCTATGCGCAACCGGGTCGCGGTTGGTGAATCTCATGGGACCGTAGTTTCCAGTTCACCGGACGTGCCTATTGCATGGCAATCCGGGGATAGCGGTATTCTAACAAGCATGCCCCCTCCTGCTGAGTCCAGTGATTTCAGACAGTTGGGCACGCCGGAAGCAATTGTGAGTATTCTGCGTGCCCAACACATAACTTCGCCCACCGCCGTGCAGGTGGCGACTTTGCCAGATGCTTTCGCCGGCAAGGACGTTCTCGCACAGGCCCCCACAGGCTCGGGCAAAACGCTCGCATTCGGCATTCCGCTGGTCACGTTACTCAATAACGCCTCTCCAGCGCTTCCCCGTTACCCGCGCGCGCTTATTATTTCGCCGACGCGCGAACTTGCAGATCAAATTGCTGATGTCCTCGCTGACATCGGCGCCGCTGCAGGTCTGCGTGTCTTGAGCTTGGTCGGCGGTGACCCCGTGGCCAAGCAGCAGACTCTGCTCGCGGCACCAGTCGATATCGCTGTGGTCACACCGGGTCGCGCACACGATTTGCGTCGCCGCGGTCTACTCAATCTTGAGCAGGTTCTTACCGTTGTCGTAGACGAAGCGGATATGCTCGCTGACATGGGTTTTCTGCCCGATGTTCTGGGCCTAGTCCGTGCGTGTCCGAAGTCGGCACAGCGCATGGTCTTTTCCGCCACGATTAACGACGACGCCGCGGGACTTATCCGCGATCGTCGCGCAAGTAGCACCGAAGTTGCGAAACACAAGGTCACTGCATCCCGGCTGACCATGCGCAATATGCGGCATCTACTGCTGCGTGTGGAGGACAACACTGAGGCAGACGAAGTGGTCGCCTGGATTGCCTCCCGCAAGGATCAGTGCGTCATCTTCGCCAACTCTAAGGCGCGTGTCGTGCAGCTGGCTAAGTTTTTACAGTTCTACGACATCAAGTTAGGTTTCCTCCACGGCGATCGCGGCCAGGCGACTCGTCGCGCAGTCCTCAAGGCCTTTGCCGACGGTGAAATCAATGTCCTCGTCACCACGGATGTGGCCGCTCGTGGCATTGATATCGATGCTCTCGACTTGGTTGTGCACGCGGATCCGCCAAGGGATTCCGCGACGTACATTCACCGCTCGGGTCGCACGGCGCGTGCAGGTGCTTCCGGCACGGTCGCGATGATTGTGCGTGACCGCCAGGTCGATCAGGCCCGTGAGCTGCTGGCAGGAGCCGGCGTTGAAGCTGAAGAGCTGCGCGCCGCTCCGGGACTGCCGCGATTTGTCAAGGAACTGGGCGCACGCCGTCCGCGCCGGGCTCGTCAAGATCAGAGCCAATCGGCAGGCGGTGCTAGTGGTTCCGGTTACCGCGGGCGCGGCGGCCCGTCGGCAAGCGGAAAGAATCGTGCTGGCGGTCGCGTACACCGCCCCAAGCGAGGGAAAAAGAAGAAGAGATAATCAGTGGATATTGTTCTCAATGTTGTCGCGGTTGTCGGCTTTATCGCGCTAACCGCTGGCACCGGCCTCTTTGTGGCGTTTGAATTCGCGCTGACGGGACTGGAGCGTTCTACGATTGACGCCGACCGCGCCCGTTCAGCGGATGCACCTGCTGAGGCCGTTCACAAGGCACATAATCGACTGTCCTTCCACCTCTCCGGTGCACAACTGGGCATTACGTTGACGACGCTGGCAACTGGTTTCCTCGCGGAACCGGTGCTGGCACAGTACTTCACGCCGATGCTGCATTGGATGGGGCTCAGCGAGTCTGCAGCGGGACCGACCGCACTGATTCTTGCGCTTATTGTGGCCACGATGTTGTCGATGGTCTACGGCGAGTTGGTGCCGAAGAATGTCGCGATTACAGAGCCGCTGGCAGCGGCGCGCGTTACGGCTCGTCCGGTGATGGCGTTTAACTGGGTGTTCCACTACTTCATTCAGTCGCTGAATGCCTCGGCGAACTGGCTGGTGCGCAAGCTCGGCATTGAACCGGCGGATGAGCTGGCTTCGGCGCGTTCCCCGCAGGAGCTGGAAGCGCTGGTGCGCAATTCTGCGGAGCAGGGTGCATTGGATGAGTCGAAGGCTGTTGTGCTCGAGTCGTCGTTACGCTTTGGCGAAACTACGGCAGAGGACCTAATGACGCCGCGGTCGACGATTACCTCCCTCGATGTCGATGACACGGCGCTGGATTTGCTGGCTGTCGCCATCGAATCGGGACATTCCCGCTTCCCCATTACTGACGGGGACCTCGATGCCACTGTCGGTGTTGTCCACGTCAAGGACGCATTCGCGGTGCCTGCGGCGAAGCGCTCAACTACCACCATGCGGGAGGTTGCACGGCCAGTGCCCACGCTGCCGCAGTCGCTGGACGGCGATGCCGTACTGGAGGCCGTGCGTTCGGCTGGTTCGCAGATTGCGCTGGTCGCGGACGAGTATGGCGGCATCGCCGGCATTGTCACCATCGAGGACGTCGTCGAGGAAATTCTTGGCGAGGTCTGGGATGAGTACGACGACAAGGAGTCCGAGCAGGAAGTCAAGCGCGCAATTGAAGGCTGGAATTGCTCCGGCCTTGTGCGTACCGACGAGCTGCCGACCAAGGTCGGATACTTCGCCCCGGAGGGCAGCTTCGAAACCCTCGGTGGCCTGATTATGTTTGCGCTCGGTCGCATCCCGGAGGTCGGTGACGTCGTCCTGCTGCCAGAGACCGAACGCGATTTCATGGACGAGTTCGAATCGGGTATCGCCGGACGCTGGTACGCCCGCATTCTGGCGATGGATGACCGTCGCGTGGATCGTGCCATTTTGATTCCTGTGACCAACGAGCGCGCTAAGGAGATGTTCAACCTATGAGTGACTGGTTTGGAATCCTCCTGACCTTCTTCTTGTTGTTGGTCAACGCATTTTTCGTGGGCGCGGAGTTCTCGCTTATTGCTGCTCGCCGTGACCGTTTGGAGGCGCTGCTGGCTCAGGGAAAGAAGCGCGCTCGCACAGTTATCAATGCTTCTGAACACCTGTCGATGATGCTCGCCGCCGCACAGCTGGGCATCACTATTGCTTCGCTACTGCTGGGTAAGGTCTCTGAGCCGGCGCTGGCACATCTGCTGGAAGCTCCCTTCCAGCAGATGGGTATTCCGGAGTCGCTGCTGCATCCGCTGAGCTTTGCCATCGCATTGATGCTGGTGTCAGTGCTGCACATCATGCTCGGCGAGATGGTCCCGAAGAACATCGCGCTGGCAGGCCCGGAAACGATGGCTATGCTGCTTATTCCGGTTCATATGGTCTTCTACCGCCTGACCAAGCCACTGTTGCTGCTGTTTAACTGGATGGCTCGCCATACGCTGAGGCTGTTCGGCATTGAGCAGCGCGATGAGCTCGACACCACTGTCGATTCGACTGAGTTGGCATCGATGATTGCGGAGTCTCGTCAAGAGGGGCTCCTTGACAGCGAGGAGCACGTCCGCCTTCGTCGCACGCTGGCTTCGGCCACGCGCACCATTGAGGAGGTGCTCATTCCGCACGAGCAGATTCGGCGCCTCCCCACCGCACCGACTGTGGGCGACCTAGAGACGGCGGTCACCGAAACTGGCTTCTCCCGGTTCCCCGTCGCTGCCGCCAACAATGAACCCAACGAGTACCGTGGCTATGTTCACGTCAAGGATGTCCTCGACCGCGTCATGGACCCTGCCTCCGGACCGGAGACAGCCATCCCCGATGACGAGATTCGGCCGATGATCGAGATTCCGATCGATGCCACGCTGGATGAGGGATTGCGCATCATGCGCCGCTACAGCGCCCACATGGCAGTGGCTGTACGCGCTCGCATGCCAAAGCCGCACCTGCGCGCAAGCGCCCCGGCAAGTATCGCCTCGAAGACCGGTGCTTTCTCCGGCGCGGAGCAGATCGGCATCGTGGCTCTGGAGGACCTCATCGAGGAGCAGGTCGGTGTCGTGCGTGACTGGACCCACGAGGTCTCCCCGCGCCGCAGCGGTGCACCAAAGCAGTACCCAATCGTGAACCAGCCCCGCATCCGGCCGGGCACTACGCAGGGACGCCAGCAGTGACATCTACGCCCGATTCGTCTTTCGACTGGCGTGAAGCCAAAGCAAGGCATATCGCCCGCGTCGATGCTCTGACCCGCGATCACCTGTCCCGTCGCAGTCGTGGCCAGCGCCACCCGGTCTGGGACTTCATCTTCGAGTACTATCCCGTCAAACCCGGTCAGCTCCGCCGATGGTCACCGGGTATCGGCGTGGACCTGCCCGGTGCGACAGCCAAGGACATCAGTCACCTGAAGTTTTTTACCCTCGACAGGGATGACGCTACCGACAGTCCTGCTAGCAAGGAGCCCACCGATACCGCCTCGGGGACGGCACGCATGGATGTTTCGGCGTACGTCGATAAGCGCGGTAAGACAGTGGCGTACATCGGCAATTTGTTGCGTTCGACGCGCGCGAACCCAGCACACTTCGACTGCTTTGGCCTGCATGAATGGGCGATGGTGTATCGCCAGCCAGAGCATCGTCACCCGGAGCCCCTGCGGCTTGGTCAGGCGGGTACGGACGAGGTCGTCGAGGCCCACACGGTTCGGTGTACGCACTTCGACGCCTACCGCTTCTTCACGCCCGACGCCGTGCCGCTCAACGAGTTTGCGCCGACGCGCGAGACACAGCCGCACTGTGAGCAGATGGGCTGTCTGCACGCCAACATGGACTTGTATAAATGGGCGACCAAGCTCGGCGAGGCGGTCCCCGGCGACCTGTGGCTGGATACTTTCGAGCTCGCGTGCAGTGCCCGTGAGTTGGATATGCGCGCCGCTCCCTACGATCTGCAGGATTGGGGCTTTGCTCCCATTCGCATCGAGACTCCCGAGGGCAAGGCCGAGTACGTCCGCCGGCAGCGCGAGATTTCTGCTCGCGCCGACGTCCTGCGCGGGCGTTTGCTGCAAGTAGTAGATGTCGCATTGTCCACGCAGTAGAGTTGGCAGGAGTTACGTGCGCGTTTGTGCTTTACGACGAGGTCTGCTGCGAGTCGACAGTGCCGAGCACACTCAGCATAGAAAGGGCTAAAACGACATGGGACGACACGCCTCGGGTGAGAACAACTATCGAGTGGCTAAGGGGCCTTTTATTGCCGTCTTGGTCGTCATTGTTCTGGTGGCTGCGGTTTTTGCCTGGGTTAATCTGCGCAAGAGCAACGATTCGTCGATTGATGCTGACCGTGCACGGTGTACGAAAGGTGACCTGACACTGGTGGTGACCGCTGATCCTGCTGCGGTGGGCTCGGCACAGAAACTCGTGCAGGACTATGGCGAGTCAAATCCCGTGGTGAGGGACTTCTGTGTGCGGCCACAGATTACGGTGGCGGGCTCGCAGGAGGTTGTGAACGCCCTGACTGAGGCTGGCGGTGCTGAACCTGGTGAGGGAGCTCCGGAGGACCCCGCTGCGGATGATTCTGCAACTGACGAGGCCGGTACCGGAATTATGACTCCAGGAGTCTGGATTCCCGCCGATATCTCTTTCGTGGACCAGGCGAAGAACTCAGACAAGGTCAAGGTCAACAACCCCAAAACGTGGTTGCCACCGATTGCCAGTGGCGTGGCCTTCACAACCAATCGTGCTGACCAGCTGAACAACGCCACCTGGGAAGAGCTTGCGGGATTGCGCGTGGCCGCCCCCGGTGGCTCCGACGCGGCACTGTCTGCCGTGATCAGTGCTCGACTTGGCGGTGGCCCGGATGTCGCTCGCGAACGCGCGGACTTGGGTGAGGTCTACACCTCCAACACTCTGCTGACCATGCTCAGCCAGAATGTCGCCGAATTCGACGGTGTGGCCGCAACCCAGCCCATGCTGCAGATGGCCGGCGAGGGGCTGAAGCTGGTCTCCCCTGCGGATGCACCCCAGTTGCACGCGCCAGTTGTCACCTTTGGCTCCGGCGGCAAGATCGACGAGAACACGGCTCGCGCGGCCGAAGACTTCCGGAACTTCGCAGCAAATCACGGCGCCGACGGCGAAGCCGCGGAGAGCACTTTCGGCCCTGAAGTAGCGGAGAGCTTTGGAGTGCTCTCCCAGATTCAGACAGATTCCTTTGCGCTGCCGCCAGCACTGGAGCAGCCGGACGCGCAACAGCCCGCAACTGCGGTGGGTTCGGCACTCCTGCTTGCTGACACCTCCGAAGGCGTCGATGTCGGGGCGCTGTCTGCGGCACTGACCGGCGCTATCGATGCGGCACCTGGTGGCCGTTACGGCCTATGGACATTCGCACCCGAGGTGAACCGTCTCGCGGAACTTCCCGCGCCCGATGACGAGGCCAACAATGGCGCAGACTCCGTAAAGGGTTCGCTGGCCGAACTTCCGGCAGGTGGTGAGGCACAGTTCTGGCCAGCGCTTATCGATGCCTACCAGGCCGCCCGCGACACCTACTCCCCTGACAAACCGAACCGTCTCGTCGTGCTCACCACCGGCCGCGATGCTTCGGGCGCCGATGCCGCCGAGTCTGTCGAGAGAATCAAAGAACTCATTAGCCCGGACCGCCCGGTAACAATCGAGGTCATCGTACTTCCCGACGGGGACAGCTCCATCCCCGAGCTGCAGGAAGTGGCAAATATGACCACTGGCTCTCTGCGCATTGCGGCTGACTACGGCGATGGCCTGGCCTCTCAGTTGGCTGCAGCTATCGGTACGGAGTAAGTAGCAAAAAAACCGCCTCCATCTGGTCCAACCTCGGGAGAGGAAAACGGAACCAGTTGTGGAAGGCGGTTTTCGTTTAGTTTGTTTCGCTTCTTTGAGCGGCGGCCGTAGCAGCAACGCCACTATCTAGCCGTATCGCTGGCTGTTAGGAGATGCGGCGGCGACGGCGCTCAGCCAGCTCGTCGATGCCAGTACCTGGGTTCTCCTGAGTACCGTCGATACGCTCGGATGGGAAGGAGGCGATGGTGCCAGTCAGTTCCTTCATAATGCCCGGGACAGCAATGCCGAACACTCCCTGGCCACCGTTGAGCAGGTCGATGACTTCTTCATTGGAGCGACACTGGTAGACGGTGCGACCGTCGGAAACCAGCGTGATGGTAGCCAGGTCATCGACACCGAGGTCACGCAGGCGGTCGACAGCCAGACGGATGTTCTGCAGGGAAATACCGGTGTCCAGCAGACCTCGAACAATCTTCAAAACGAGGATGTCGCGGAAGGAGTACAGACGCTGGGTGCCCGAGCCCTTGGCGGTACGAATCGAAGGCTCCACCAGCTTGGTGCGCGCCCAGTAGTCCAGCTGACGGTAAGAAATGCCCGCTACCTGACATGCGATGGGAACGCGGTAGCCAACCTGCTCGTCCGGCCCCATGTCGAACAGGGATTCCTGGACCGCGCGTGGCTCTTGCGAGTCCGACGCACGGAGCTCATTGTCACCAAAGAGCGAACCGCTGTTGTCGTCGACCATATAAATTCTCCCGAGGTAGTTTCACTGCCGTTATTTATCTTTCGCCAAGGTTAATCGGCTGTCAATACATCACAGGACGACACGCCGAATCTCTAAACCTAAAGTTAAGGTTTAGAGTTTGGAGTCGCAGTTTCCCCAGCTCAAGCACAACCCGGGAGAAAAACCCCAGGAAGGGGTGAAACTATAACTTAAGAAAAGTTACCCCTTTTATGGGGTCATTCAGCGATGCGTCAGAGGAAATAAGCGCCACAACTACATCAAAAGTTGTCAGCTATTCACTCCAGTCACACCACTAACGGTCGCTATCGAAAGCCGAGTCGGCACCACCGTCGGCTTCATCGTCAGACTTCTTGTCCTCCGCATCACCATGCGGCTCGGCGAAGTAGCCAGCATCAATACTGTCGAGGAATTCAGCAAACTCCGACACCGATGCCTCGACAGAGTCGGTCTCCGTGTCGTCGGTAAGCGAACCACCATTGGTAGCGACAAGACGCGCCGACACCGACGTGGCGTCGAGCACATCGCGTGCAACATACAGCGGGACCTCAAGCTCGCCGGCGATAAGGATTAGGTCGGAGGGGCGCATATCAATCTCTGCGCCACCTTCGAGCACCAGGCTGGCGATGAAAACGCCCTCATGCACGCCCGTAATCTGGCCACGTAGGGCGCTCTGCCCCACCATGTCCAGCGTGTCGACAAAGACCTCATGCATGCCCGGGCGACGCTGCGTAGCGCCGGTCTCGCGGGCGGAGTACTCCGTCGCCGTCGCCAAATCAATCCAAATCGGGATAATCCGGTTAGTCTCTTCGGCATGCAGGAGCAGCACCGGATCATCCTCAGGAGGATGCGCCATCCAGTCTAGAAACTTGACTTCTACGAGTTTTTCGTCCATAACAGCGATAATTGTAGCGAGCCGCTATTTACGCGGGACTACTGACTACTTCCCCAGATCTTTGTTGACCTGGCGCTTGACCAAAGTGCCGTGCAGCGTGACCATCAGTGCGGTCATCTCACGGCCCATTTCCACAGCCTTCTGCTTGCCACTAGCCGCACGCGACTTACTCAGCGGACTAGCTGCCAGCGACACCAAATCGGCCTCACGGGTCGCAGCGGTACGCACAGTTTTGAGGTGGCGGGCATCCAGGCCGAACTCAGCCAGCTTGACTGCCGTCTCAGTGATGAGCAGGTCATCGCCGTCGAACATGTTCAGCGTGTCCGGAGTAATCAGGCCGACGCGGACCAGCTCAGTGATGAACTTCTCGCTAGCGCCGGTGCGCTCTGCTAGCTCCGCCTGGGTCAGTGAGATCACTGCAGCTTCGCGGAACTGATCCGCCGTCACCAGTGGAGTAACCGAAGCCAGACCGTCGCCGCCAGCGTTGCCCGCATCAATTTCGTCGAGCTGCTCTTTAATAACCTTCAGCGGCAAGTAGTTATCGCGCTGAACGGTCAGAATGTAGCGCAGGCGGTCAATGTCCGCCTGGCTGTAGCGACGATAACCCGAGGAGCTACGCGACGGGCACAGCAGCCCTTCCGACTCTAGAAAACGAATTTTGGACAGCGTTACATCAGGGAACTCAACCTTGACTTCCTTCAGCACAGCACCGATGGTCTTCTTCTTGCCCACCGAGCGTGCTTGCTTCGCAGTGCTTTCTGATGGAGCCGGCTGCGAAACCGCTGATTTGTGTACTGCTGCCACTGGTCTTTTCCGAGCCTTTACAAAAATAAGGGGGTTAATGCCGACAGACGTCGACACTAACCGATGTCGAATTAGTTACCGATAAGGAATACGAGGCGGAACTTACCGACCTGGACCTCGTCACCATTAGCCAGAACCGCAGAGTTCTTCGGCTCGCGGTTAACGTAGGTGCCGTTCAGCGATCCCACGTCGACAACCTCGTAGGAGTCACCGTTCTTGCGGAACTCTGCGTGGCGACGGGAAACAGTCACGTCATCGAGGAAAATGTCGCTTTCCGGGTGACGACCAGCGGTGGTGACTGCCTGATCGAGCAGGAAACGCGAACCCGCGTTTGGCCCCCGCTTGACGACCAAGAGTGCCGAGCCTGCCGGAAGTCCTTCAACACCGGAGACCGTGGAGTCCGTGTTAGAGCTGGACTCCATCTCCTTCAGCAAATCTGCACGGAAGACCGAGGTGGTCTCGACCGATGCCTCTGGCTGGCCGCTATTGCTAGTCATATCTTTCCCTCCGGGATAACCTTGGGCGATTTACTCGTTACTTTTTAGATAATAGCGCCCCAACCGATTTCGTGTTGTTATCTAATCCCAACCATGTTGTGACGCAGCTCACCGACAGGGTATGTACAACATGATTGATATGCGTAAATACCGACATCGGAGAGCTTTCTCCGTGGGTGTACCTAGGCCGGTCACTTGAGAAATATTTTCAAATTGTTACCAAACCTGTGGTTACGACTTACCTAAACATCGCTGCAATTGAACCGACGACCGAGCCACCACCATTGCTCAATGGGTTGTCGTTGACCATGTACGTCCACGTCGAGCTCGGGCGGGCAAGTCCCGTGTCCTCCAGATGCGCGCCATCGCTATCGATTTCGACCTCCTGGAAGGTCTGCACTGAGTCGGTCACAGCATTGTTGACCAGGTTTTTAAAGGCTCCGATGGCGGCGCGGTGGAACTCATCAATGGGGCTTTCCTTAGCCAGCGCGCGCAGGTGAATCGACTCCCGCAGGTCGTCCAGATCCGCCAGGTGGTCCGACCACCCGCGATCCAGGTGGCTCAGCATAATTTCCCGGGCAGCGTCCTCGGCGACGTCGCGCCCAACTGCGGCTTCGACTTCCTTCGCTCGCGCCGATGCCAGCTTGGACAGTTCTTCCCAGGCAGCATTCGTAGTCAGCAGTTTCTCCCGGCGCTCATCCAGAATCTCGCGCTGGTCGCCGATGAGCTTGTTGTACTTCCATGTCGTCGCATGAATCGACAGCATGGTCGCCTCTGTCACTCGCTGTGCGCGGTCGATGAACTGGTATGCCCGCTTATCGCGGACGCGTCCATCGTCCTCAGGCAGCACGCTCAGCGTCTCGCCAGCAGCGCCTTCGGAAATCACCGGGTCATCCAGGGAGACAAAGAACACCGACGAGCCTGGATCGCCCTGGCGCCCGGCACGGCCACGCAACTGGTTGTCCAGTCGGTCAGTGCGGTGCTTGCCCAGACCAATGACGCATAGGCCACCGCGCTCGACCACCGCATCGCGGTTGGATTCGTCTGCCCCTCCGAGGCGGATGTCGGTACCGCGGCCGGCCATCTGGGTGGACACCGTGACGCGGCCAATATCGCCAGCACCCGCGATGACTTGGGCCTCCAGCTCGTCATTTTTCGCGTTCAGTACCGAGGATTCGATGCCGCGCAGGACTAGCGCATCGGCCAGTCGTTCCGATTCGGCCACGTCACGGGTGCCTACGAGTATTGGTCGACCAGTGCCGTTGAGTTCCACGACCTCGTCGACAAGCGCGGCGAACGCGTCGTCGGTGGTGGCGTAGATGCGATCGGGCTCGTCGTCGCGGACGCATGGGACGTTGGGTTCGATGACGGAGACGTGGAGTCCGTAGAACTCGCGGAACTGGTCGCCCGCGGAGGTGGCGGTACCGGTCATGCCGCAGGTGATGTCATAGCGGCCGACGAGTTGCTGGATGGTCATGGAGTCCAAGATGCGGCCTCCCTCAGAGACTTGCAGGCCCTCCTTGGCCTCTACCGCCGCTTGCAGACCGTCCGGCCAACGCTGAAGTTCCGCCACGCGTCCCTTCGAGGCGTCGATGAGCTGTACCTTGCCGTCGCGCACGATGTAGTCGACATCGCGCTGCAGCAACTCGTGGGCGTGCAGTGCGACGTTGACCTGAACCAGGGTGGTGCCGACGTGTTCGGCGTCGTACAGCGAGCTGATGCCAAGCAGACGTTCGACGCGTGCGGCGCCGGTGTCGGTGAGGAAGACGTTGCGGCGACCTTCGTCGACGGTGTAGTCGTCGCCGAGCTGCAGGCGACGCACCACGTCGGTAATCTGCCCGGTCGGTGCGGTGCCCGGCTCATTGCCGGCGAGCACAAGCGGGACTAGCGCTTCATCCACCAGCACGGAGTCGGCCTCGTCGATGATGGCGACATCAGCGGGCGACTGCACGCGGTCTGCAATGGTCGGCGCGCAACGGTCGCGCAGGACGTCGAAGCCGAGTTCGTTGACGGCGGCGTAGACGATGTCTGCCGCATATGCTTTACGACGCTCCCCCGGACCATCCTGCGGCGAAATAGCCACCACCGAGAGCCCAAGGAACCCGAACAGCGGTTGCATCCATTGCGCATCGCGGCCTGCGAGGTAGTCGTTGACGGTCACCGAATGCACGCGGTGGCCACGCAGCGCGAACCCGGCTGCAGCCAAGGCGCCGGAAAGAGTCTTACCCTCACCGGTGGCCATCTGGATAACGTCTCCCTCCATGAGCGCCAATGCGCCTTGCAGCTGCACATCGAAGGGGCGCATGGACAGGGTGCGCTGGGAGACTTCGCGGAGTGCGGCTAAAAGCTCCGGTGCGTCGGTGGCGTGTTGGCGGGCGAAGTCGGCGAGGTCGGCGTCGGAAAGCGCCTGTACCTGTGGCTCGAGCTCAGCGGCGCGCGCCACCAGCCCTACGCTGCGTTTTTGGTTGCGCCCTTGCTTGCCGCCAAGAGCCTTCCAAAACCAATTAAACCCAGCCATCTTCTACCCTTCCTGCGCACGTGTGGTTGTCGGCGCGTTCTGACTCACCAGAGTAATCAATCTGGACCGGCCTTCGGAGTGTCAATCGCTGCCAGCGAATTTGCACCATATGTCTTTGGTCACATCTTGAGTTTGAAACAATGGAGTTAACACTTGATGCGAGCAATTTCGGAAGGACTTGAATCCCCTATGGCAATTGAATTCATCCCCACCGCTGACCTGGTTGATGAGATCGGCCCGGACGTGCGTTCCTGCGATACCCAGATGCGCAACCTCGGCGGTCGCGTGGAGTTCTGCGGCAAGATCTCCACGGTCAAGTGCTTCCAGGACAACGCGCTACTGAAGAAGGTCCTCTCCGAGCCGTCTGAGGGCGGCGTGCTTGTCATCGACGGTGATGCTTCGGTCCACACGGCGCTGGTCGGTGACGTTATTGCGGGGCTCGGCAAGGACAATGGCTGGGCTGGTGTGGTCGTCAACGGCGCGATCCGCGACTCCAAGCTGATTGGTGAGATGGACTTCGGGTGCAAGGCGCTTGGCACCAACCCGCGCAAGTCCACCAAGACCGGCGAGGGCGAGCGCGACGTCGTTGTCTCCTTCGGCGGCATTGACTTCGTTCCGGGCGAGACGCTCTACGCTGACTCCGACGGTATTGTCGTGCGCTAGTAGCATCGTGCGCTAGACGGCAAACGAAACCGTAAAGCAATAACCGCAAACAAAAACCGCCGCCTCCCGGAATCTTCCAGAAGACGGCGGTTATTTTGTCGGGCTGACCGGATTTGAACCGACGACCCCCTCACCCCCAGTGAGGTGCGCTACCAAACTGCGCTACAGCCCGTGTGCACGAAAGTGCAACGAGCTATAGGTTACATCATTGGTGTTTGCTGGCGGAAATCGCCCCTGGCCCCTGCCCTGCCTGCCGCGTTACTGCAGGTAGATGGTCACAGGCGTGGATGTCTCCGCCATCTGCCCCTCCGGCGGATCGATTGAGGCAACCTTGCCCATAATCGCGGCCACAGAATTCGTCTGATTTCCCTCTGCGTCGACGACGGTCACGTTCTGGTAGCCGTTGGTACGCAGCTCCACCTCGACCGAGGCCGGGCTCTTGCCCACCACACCCTGCGGGATAGTACCCCAGCCGCTACTGCGCTCACCGGGTCCAGGGATAGCTGGCGGCGACTCGCGAAGTTGATCCAGCTCCTGCTCAAGGCGCTCACGGGTGTCATTAATCGTGCCCGACGGGTCCAAGCGATCGGTAGGGCTTGTCGTGGTTTCTTCCGGCGAGGTTGTCGTCGGCGTCGGGCTTGACGACGTCTCCTGCGTCGGCGCCGCCGTATTGTCATTTTTGTCCTCGGTTCCGGAAGTAAAGGACAAAACCAGGGCTACCAGCGCGACTACGGCCACCATCGCGGCAATGGCCACGATGGCGACAGGCTTACCCCAGCCCTTCTTGGAGTCATCGTCGCCGCTGTTGCCACGGTTATTACCGCGGTTGTTGCCGTTGTGCGGGTCGCCGTAACCGCCTGCGACACCTGCAGCGTACTGTTGGGTTGCACCTGCTTGCTGGCTCGCCTGGCCATAGCCGCGTTCTTCTTCAGAAAGCGGGGCCCAGTACTGGCCGCTACCCTGAGCGCCACTGCCCTGTGCGCCAGCACCTTGCGCCCCGGCCCCGGCACCTCGCGGGTTATCAAATCGTGTTTCATCGCCACGCTGCAGGAATCGTGTCTCAGAGGAGCCGCCACTGAAATACTCGGTCGGCTGCTCACCCGCGAAGTCGGCATCTGGGTTGTATCCGCGGTATCCCTCGTCCCGCGGAATGTAGCGAGTCGCGGAGTCATCGCCGTATGAGCTTGAGGAATCGCGTCCGTAGCTGTTACCTCGGCCATCGTGCTGAGAGCCGTCACGGTTGTTGCCGCGCCTGACCATTGTCAGTTCTCCTTATCGCTAATTTACTGAAACTCTAAAATGCCAACGAAAAGCCCAAAATGCAATTGCCTAAATCACATTTTGGGCTTTTCTCAGCTCAGTTCGAGCGACTAGCAGGGCTTAAAAGCACGTCCCAGCCGCGCTTCCTAACAGCTTCCTACCGGCGCTTCTTCTTCTCGCGGACACGGACCGCGATGCGCACCGGCGAGCCCTCGAAGCCGAACTCTTCACGCAGCTTGCGCTCCAGGAAGCGACGGTAGCCGTGCTCCAGGAAGCCGGTCGTGAACAGCACAATCACCGGCGGACGCGAGGATGCCTGGGTGGCAAACAGCACGCGCGGCTGGCGGCCACCACGCAGCGGTGGCGGGTTCTGCTGCATGATCGCGCGCAACCAGGTGTTCAGGCGACCAGTGGAGATACGCTTATCCCACGACTCCACGGCCTCCAGCATTGCCGGCTCCAGCTTCTGCACAGCACGCCCGGTCTTGGCGGAGATGTTCACCCGCCGAGCCCACGGGACGTGCGAAAGCTGCTCTTCAATCTCGCGCTCGAGCAGGTCGCGGCGGTCCTCATCCATGAGGTCCCACTTGTTGTAGGCCACCACAAGTGCGCGACCGGAGTCGAGAATCATGCGCAGCACGCGCTGATCCTGCTCGGTAATCTGCTCGGAGGCATCGACCAGGAAGATCACAACCTCGGCGTTGTCAATGGTCGAGCGGGTACGCAGCGAGGCGTAGAACTCGTGGCCCTTGGCGGTCTTGGTCTTCTTGCGGATACCCGCAGTATCCACGAAACGCCACAGCGCCTCGTCCATCTGCACCAGCGAGTCCACCGGATCAACCGTGGTACCAGCCACGTCGCTGACCACTGCGCGGTCTTCACCGGAGAGCTTGTTCAGCAGCGAGGACTTGCCCACGTTCGGCTTGCCCACCAGCGCCACGCGACGCGGCCCGGTCGGCAGCGACTTCGCACGCGGCACCTCCGGGAAGGAAGCCACCACTTCGTCCATCACGTCGGCATTGCCACGGCCGTGGAGGGCCGAGGTTGGGTGCGGCTCACCGAGCCCGAGAGCCCAGAACTCCGCGACGTCGCCAAGCTGCGAATCCGACTCGAACTTGTTGGCGGCGAGAATAACCGGCTGCTCCGCGCGCTGCAGACGGCGGGCCATGACCTCTTCCGTGGCGGTGATGCCGACGGTGGTGTCGACGACCATGACAATTACATCGGCGGTCTCCATGGCGGTCTCCGCCTGACGAGCAATCGCCGCATGCATGCCCTTGGCGTCCGGATCCCAGCCGCCGGTGTCCTGCACCCAGAAGCGACGTCCGCCCCATTCACCCAGGTAGGAGATGCGGTCGCGGGTCACGCCCGGGAAGTCTTCGACAACTGCTTCACGACGGCCAATGAACCTGTTAACCATGGTGGACTTACCAACATTCGGTCGTCCCACAATGGCCACGGTCGGAAGAGCTTCTTCCTCCTCGTCGCTCACGCCAAGTGCTGCGAATGCGTTTTCCAGCTCTTCCCAGTCGGCATCGTCGTCGATCTGGCCGGTTTCGGCGCGCTCGATGGCTTCGGAGATGATCGTCTCGTGGTCAGCAATCGTGCGGTCGATGAACTCGTCTGCGCTGGTGTGGCTACCTGCGGTGCCCGGCGCGTTTTCGCTCTCCACGTTTGCGACCAGGTGTCCGGCGGTGTCGTCGTCAGCGTCATCGGAGTCCTCGGCGCCGTCAGCGTCCTCGAAGTCGCCGTCGTAGTCCTCGTAGTTCTCGGAATCCTCGGCGCCCTCGTAAGAGCCCTCGAACTCCTCGTTGTCGACATCGTCCCAGTCCATGGTGGACCCCGGGTAGCCGGCCTCAACAACATCGAGGACGTTTTCCACGACCTCTTCGATGCCCATCTCAGAGGTGTCCAGAATGAATGCGTCTTCGGCGGGCTTCAGCGGCGAGGTCGCACGGTTGCTGTCGAGTTCGTCGCGGCGGATGACGTCGGCAAGCACGGTGTCGAAGTCAGCCTCGCGACCAGCGGCGATGTCCTGGTCGTAGCGGCGGCGGGCGCGCACTTCGGCGGAGGCGGTCATGAAGATTTTCGCCGGAACGTCCGGGAGCACAACCGTGCCGATGTCGCGGCCTTCCACCACACAGCGAACCGCAGATGCGGCCAGCGAGCGCTGGAGTGCGACCAGGTTGGTGCGCACGGCCGGAATCGCGGAGACAGCCGACACGTTGCGGGTGACCTCTGAGCCGCGAATCTCGCCGGAGACATCCTCGCCGTCGAGGAGGACGGCAGTGGAGTTCGGGTCATCGGAGACTTCCAGTGGCAGGGCGGCCGTCGCCTTGGCCACGGCTTCCTCGTCGGTCGGGTCAATGCCCTGGCGCAGCACCCACAGGGTGGCCACGCGGTACATTGCGCCGGTGTCCAGGTACTTTGCACCCAGTTCGGTTGCGACCATCCGAGAGACAGTCGACTTGCCAGTGCCGGAGGGGCCATCGATGGCAACCAACAGCATGTCGTCAGTGTTCTGCTCGCTCATGTGGGCTCCTTCAGCGCCTTGTTGTTCGGCTGCGTGTTGTTCGGCTGCGCCATTTGCAGCTGCGTGGTTTTCTTCGTTCTTCTTCACTAGTGCCATTTACAGCCCCACCGCGTTGTAGAGAGAGGTCAGCTCAGCGCGGTTGAGTGCACGGAGAGCGCCCGGAGTCTGCTCGCCCAGCTGGACAGTGTGAATCTTAGTGCGCACCAGGCGCTCGACTGGGTAGCCCGCAGTCTTGAGCATCCGGCGCACAATGTGCTTGCGGCCCTCGTGCAGCTCGATGCGGACGATAGAGCGCCCCTGCCAAACATCGATAATCTGCGCCATGTCCGCCTTAGCGATGCCATCATCGAGCTCAATGCCCTTTTCCAGCTCACGCATGACCTTGGCGTCAACCTCGCCGACAACGGTGGCCATGTAGGTCTTGGTGACCTCGTAGCTCGGGTGCATCAGACGGTTGGCCAGCTCACCGTCATTGGTGAGCAGGAGCAGCCCTTCGGTGGGCGCATCCAGTCGACCCACGTGGAAGAGTCGCTGACCAGCGCTGATCTTCTCACCGATGATGTCGCCCACACACGGGCGGCCCATGTCATCATGCATGGTCGACTGCACACCACGCGGCTTGTTCAGGACGAAATACTGCATGTCCTCATTGACGATGACGCGGGAACCATCAACGCGAATCACAGACGTGTTCGGGTCCACCCGCACGCCCTGTCGCGTCACAATCTTGCCGTCGACCTCGACGCGGCCTTCGTCGATAAGCTTTTCCGCCATGCGACGCGACGCCACGCCTGCCTGCGCGAGCACCTTCTGCAGGCGCACGCCCTCACCTGCTTGGCTGTGAGCGCGCTTGCCCGAGCTACGACGGTCGGCGTCCACGTGCTGATGGCGCGCCGGGCGGGCGTTGGATACGTAGATGTCCTTCGCGTGGACGTTGGAGGTCTCCATCTTCGCGCCGCTGTCGCGACGGCTGCGATTGCGCTGGGCGTTAGTGGAGCCATGTGCGCGGTTGGAGTGATTCTTACGGTTCTTGTGTGCCGGTGTGCCTTCTCGGCGAGCGGGTTTAGCCACTTGACCTACATCCTTTTCAAGCGTTGGAGAATGTTCTGTTTGTTAGAACGTCAGCGCCAGGCGACGCTGTTCTCTCCCCCGTGGGCCCAAAATGGCCGGTGGAAGCAGGTTAATAAAGAGAATTACAGAGAAAGCCTCGCGCCTTGTCGTCTAGTCACCTTAGCACGTTTCTCGCAAAACGCCAGCTTAACGACGTCCCGCGCGGCCTCTACTTCGAGGCGCCGCCAGAGCGCCCCTTAAAGCGCTGCGGCTCCCCTACAGCACCGCAGCCCACTCTCGCACACCCGGCAGCCACTGCGTAGCTTTCGCCACAAACTCCTGCCGCGCCAACGCGCCCGCTCCCGCCTGCACCGACCCCAGCAGCGGCACCCCGGTGATGCGCGGCAGTTCTTCCAGGTTCGTTTCGATGATCGGGTCGGCTTCTGCCGGCAGCGAACCGCCCACCAGCGCCGTGACATTGACCCCACGCCCCCGCGCCACCTCGACGGTAAGCTCCGCCTCGTTCAGGCAGCCCAGCCCCAACCGCGTCACGACCACCATCTGACTACCCGGCAGCAACACCGCCAACTCCGGCAGCGCCCAATCCTCGCCGAGCCGCACCAACAAGCCGCCCGCGCCCTCCACGAGGACAACGCGGTTCGGCCCGTCGATAAGCTTGATCTTCTCCGCGATCTCCGTGGCGTTCGGCAGGCGCATTCCCGCGCGCTGCGCCGCCGCCACCGGCGCCATCGGCTCGGGGTAACGCTCGAAGCCATGTAGGTTATCGATCCCCGTCAGCTCCGCGACAGTGTCCAAATCACCGCCGTCAGGGCCCGGAAACCCGGTCTGAATTGGCTTGACGACGTGCACCTCCTTACCCTCCCCGCGTAATGCCGCCGCCAGGGCTGCCGTGCCGATGGTCTTTCCAATATCGGTACCGGTGCCGGTAACAAGGACGATGCTCATGGTGGTTAGTGCTCCTTCTGCTTGTGGTGGTCTAGGGGGGCTGTGGTGGTGTGCTGCTTCGCCGTGCGGTGCGGTTGGTCGTGGGCGCTTGCTGCGTTGTTGGCTGCGTTACTTGCTGTGTTGCTGCGCGGTTTGCTGTTTGGCTTGGCTATGCCGTTTGCTGCGCTACCTACGTTTTTCCTCGGCGGCGACAATGGCGGCGATGGCCTCGCAGATACGGTCGACCTCGTCATTGGTGCTGATGTACGGCGGCATGGTGTACACCAATTTGCCGAATGGACGCAGCCACACCCCGGCATCGACAGCTGCTGCGGTAGCCAGGCCCATGTCCACTGGGCGCTGCATCTCCACGACACCGATAGCACCGAGAACACGCACATCAGCCACGGCATCGCTGCTGGCTAGGGGCTGGAGCTGGTCGCGGAGTCGGGACTCGATGCGCGGGACATCCTCACGCCACTGCCCTTCTGCAATCAGGTCGAGCTGCGCGCAGGCCACCGCACAGGCCAAGGGGTTGCCCATGAAGGTCGGACCGTGCATGATGCCTCCGCCTGCACCACCGGAAATAGTACGAGCCACATCGGCGGTGGTGAGGGTGGCTGCGAAGCTCATGAAGCCGCCGGTCAGCGCCTTGCCGACACACATAATATCCGGCACAACCCCGGCCGCCTGCGTCGTGAACAGATCACCGGCACGGCCGAAGGCGGTGGCAATCTCATCCGCAATGAGGAGAATGCCGTGCTTGTCACACAGCTTCCGGAGCCCCACAAGCAACTCATGGTCATGGAACCGCATGCCACCAGCGCCTTGGACCACCGGTTCAACGATGAGGCCGGCGACGGAGTCGTCGATAAGCGAATCGAAGTGTGCGAGATAACGTGCGCGTTCCTCTTCGGTTACGCCGCGAGCGGGTGGTGTGTCGGCGAAGACCTGCGGAGTCCACTGTCCCTTCCACAGCGAATGCATGCCGCCCTCAGGGTCGCAGACGGTCATGGGCGCGCGAGTGTCGCCGTGATAGCCTCCGCGCCAGGTGGCCAGGCGGGTGCGCTCGGGATGGCCTTTGGCCTGCTGGTACTGCAGTGCCATTTTGATCGCCACCTCGACGGAGACCGAGCCAGAGTCTGAGTAGAAGATGGCATCGAAGCCGGGGCCCGCGAGCTTGAGGAGCTTCTCCGCCAGCTCAATGGCCGGGCGGTGTGTGAGTCCGCCGAACATGACATGCGACATTGTGGTGGCCTGCTTCTTCGCGGCTGCGACCAGCTTCGGGTGTGAGTGGCCGTGGCAGGCGGCCCACCAGCTGCTCATGCCATCGATGAGGGTGCGGCCGTCGGCGAGGTGGAGGTTGACGCCTTCGGCGGACTCGACCAGCTTGGGCGCGACCGGTGATGGGATGGGACCGTACGGGTGCCAGATGTGGTCGGCGTCGAAGGCTGCGAGGTCGGCGATGGCTGGCTGGGTGTGTGGCGGCTGCGGTGTAGGCGACTTCGCGGATGCTGGTGCAGGTGACGGTACGAGTGGTTGGGTGGTTTCCGAGGCTGTCATGATACTCAAGCATAATACCTGTACAACGCCAGACTTGAACACCGTTCGGGGTTGGTGGCAGCACCTCCGGCGATGGCTACATAGACTCTCAGCGACTTCACGACACCCAGGTCACCTCGTGGCAGCTGTGGAGGTGGCAT
>NZ_KV836277.1:0-41900 GCF_001838325.1 Corynebacterium sp. HMSC074C05 | reverse complement strand
CTGTGGAGGTGGCATGAGGTGACACCCGTGTCGTGAAGTGGAGTTTGGGATGGAGTTTGGGGGGGGCGGCAGCGGCAGCGGGCAGCGGGCACCGGCAGCGGGGCTAAGCCCGATAAGCCAGCCAGCTAGTACAGCCGCCCCGCCTGGCTCCACACTCGTCGGCGACGCATGGCCAACTCGGCCGCCTTCCCCGTGATTGTGAGGGGCGGTCGTGCGAAGGCGTAGTTACCGCGATAGCAACTGCCACCATTTGCCAGGTGACGTCGGATTTCCGCGGCCGCTTGCCGCAAGGTGGCTACGGCGGTGCCGTCGAAAAGCTGTGACCAGACAATCCGGATGACATTCAGTCCGAGATTCTTCAGGCGCTTTTCGCGCTCCAGCTCCTTTGCGATTGCCACCTGCGTGTCCGCAACCCCGCCGTCGGTGTATTTCATACGGCCATCGAACTCGACGACCAGCCCAAGTTCGGGCAGGTAGAAGTCCACGCGTGCGATGAAGCCACGATCATCCCGAAAGGAAACCTGCTGAAGCAACGGAGCCTGAGAATCGTCGACAGAAGCTAGCCCCGCTTGGACGATTGCTTCTTTAGTGAGCGATTCCCCAATGCTTTCCGACGACGCTGTCGCTTGCCGCAACAACCTCCTGGCCTGTGCATTTCCCGGAGCACGGGGATAGGCAGCCAACGTGGCCAACAGTTCCTCGGTGTCGGTGTGGCGCTGGAGGGCGGCGTCGGCAAGCACTAGTGCATTATGCGGGGTGCGAGAACGGCAGACATCGATGACGGACTTTGGGACATCGGTGACGAGGCGGCCATCGACTTCTACGACGTCCTCGGGGTGAATCCGGCCGGAGACGCGGATGAGGCGTTTCTGCGGCTGGTACGGGCCATTCGGTGTGCTTCGCGATTGCCCGCGCGTGCGGCCGGAGTTGGCTATCGCGATGGGAGTGCCATGCGTGAGCAGAGGTAAACCGTGGAGGGCAGCGGCAGCATCGCGGGTGATTACGGTGGCGGTGCCGCGATGAATGAGCGCTTTGACCTCCAGAACGTAGCGTTCGGTGCTGTTTAAGGCGAGCCACCTGTCGACTGGCACGTACGCGCCATGCGCGAGCCACAAAAGGCTGCCGCTTTTGGCGCGCCGGTGGAGATCACGGTCGGAGTGCTGGCCGATTCGGGAAATTGCGAAAGTGCTGGGGCGGGCGCATTCGCGCTGCTGGCCGGTACGGATGATGTCGTCGGCGTCGTAGATCCACTGCGGCATCGGATTGCGCTCCTGAGGTCCAGGCAACTGCTGGTTGGTGGGTGGTGTGTGCTGGGCGGTGCGAGTGTTTGCGTGTTTGTATGTTTGCGAGTGCTACGTTCTCATTTTTGGGCTCACACGGAGATTCAGGAGGCGTCGATTTGGCGTCGACTGTGGATAGTTTGCAGTTTTCGGGAGTTATCCACAGGGCGTGGTGGGCGTGGTGCGCGTGGTGGGCGCAGCAGGGGGGGCAAAGACCCGCAGTGCGCAGCGAGTGGCAGTGAGCAGCCCCTAAACGCGACTTCACGACACCCATGTCACCTCGTGGCAGCTGTGGAGGTGGCATGAGGTGACACGCGTGTCGTGAAGTGGATCAATAACCGTGAAGTGGATCTAAAAACGGAGTGGCTCGCCTAGCCACCACCCCAAGCCCCACACCCCACCCCAAGCCCCGCCTAGTCCAACGGCTCGTCGATCAGGTCGACCTCTGGCAGCAGCGGAGCCAAGTCAGGCAGCTGGTCTAGCGAATCAATCCCCAAAAGCTCCAGGAACAGCGTCGTCGTAACGTACAAATGCGCACCGGTTGCCGGGTCCTCTCCGGACTCCGCAATCAGACCACGCGCGACCAGCGTGCGCATCACACCATCAACATTGACACCGCGCACACCGGAGACCTGCGCACGCGTGGCAGGCTGTCGGTACGCCACCACTGCCAGCGTCTCCATAGCTGCCCGTGAGAGCTTCGACTGCGAGCCATCCAGCAAGAATCGCTCCACCGCGCTGGCATGCGCGGGAGCCGTGTAGAAGCGCCAGCCCTCATCCGTCTCCCGCAGCTCAATGCCGCTGCGACGTGCACGGTATTCGTACTCGATTTCGCGAAGCACGTCACGGATATCGCTTGCGGAAACATCCAGCGCCCGCGCCATATCCTCCGCCGCCACCGGTGTATCGACCACAAGCAGAATCGACTCCACGCCTGCTCGCAACGGGTCAATGGGCGGCAACTGCGCCGAAGAAGCAGACGCAGACTCCGTGGCCTGCTCGGATGGTGCGGAACTGGTTTCGCTCATGCGCGTCAGATTACGCAACCTCCCGCGCCGGGCGCTAATCAGCTGGGCGCTAATTGGCTGTTAGCCCCAGCCCAACCAAGCCCGACCAAGCCCGCACCGAGCAGGGGCCCAACAGCCGGGCTAGCCCGAAGCCAGCCCCAACGCCAATCCCAGCCACCTACTCCCAGTTCGCCGCCGCCACGACGGCCGGGTCCACGTCGAGCCCGGTCCAGGCCACGTGGATTTCCTCCAGCGCCTCCTCCTGCTCCACCCCGATCGCCTTGGCTCGGTAGAGCTCCAGCAGCGCGAGGAACCGCCCAACAATCTCCATGGACACGCGACACTCCGATGTCAGCTGCGTAAACGTCAGCCAGGTCCCCTCGCCTGCCAGCCGCAGCGAGTCCAGGATTTTGCCCGCCTGCTCCGGCACTGACACGGGCACGCCGTGGATGTGCCCGACACCGACTTCCTCCGGCGGCTTCGGCCGCATTACGACGGCCGCAAACTCGGCAAACTCCCCGAGTGTCATGCCCAGGCGCACGGGCGGCAGCAGCTCTTCGAACTGTTTGTCCGGCCCCACAGCTCGTGGATAGCGCCGCGGCGCGGTCTTCTGCCACTCCTCGAATTGGTCGGCCACCTTGCCATAGGCCTGGTACTGCAGCAGTCGGGCGAATAGCAGGTCGCGCGCTTCTAGCAGTTCGAGGTCTTCTTCGCTGTCGACGTCGCCACGCGGCAAAAGCCGTGCGGTCTTGAGGTCGAGCAGCGTCGCTGCCACGACGAGGAATTCGGTGATTTCGTCGAGGTCACTGACTGCGTCGAGGCTGCGTGTGTATGCGATGAACTCGTCTGTGACCGCCGCCAGCGCGACTTCGGTGACGTCCATCTTTTTGCTGCTGATCAGCTGCAGTAGCAGGTCGAAGGGGCCGTTGAAGTTCGCGAGTGCGACGCGGAAGCCGGTGATCTCTTCCTGCACGCCCTCGCTTGACGACGGTTCGGGAGTGTAACTATCCGGGGAAGTCACCTATTATTTGCGGCCTTTGCGCTCGATGACCTCGCGGGCCAAGTTGCGGTACTGTGCCGCAGCTGGGGTATTCGGTGCCCAGGTGGTGATGGGCTCGCCAGCGACGGAGGTTTCCGGGAAGCGGACGGTTCGGGTGATGACCGTGTCGAAAACCTTGTCCCCGAAGACCTCGATGAGGCGTTCCATGACTTCCTTGGCGTGGCGGGTGCGGCGGTCGAACATGGTGACCAGAATGCCGGAGACTTCCAGGTTGAAGTTCAGGCGGTCGCGGACCTTGGCCACTGTGTCGGTGAGCAGTGCCAGGCCGCGCAACGAGAAGTACTCCGCCACCATTGGGATGATGACGCCCTCGGCGATGGTCAGGGCGTTGACGGTCAGCAGGCCCAGCGATGGCTGGCAGTCAATGATGATGAAGTCGTAGTCATTCATCACTGGGCGCAGTGCGCGTCCAAGGGCCTGCTCGCGGCCGACTTCGTTGACAAGCTGGATCTCTGCTGCCGACAGGTCAATATTGGCCGGGACGAGGTCCAGGCCGGAAACCTTGGTGTGGTGGATAGCGTCGCGGACGTCGGTGGTGTCGTCGACGATGAGGTTGTAGACGGTCAGGTCGAGTTCCTCATGAGGGACCCCCAGACCAGCGGATAGTGCACCTTGTGGATCTAAGTCAACGAGCAGGACTTTACGGCCAAACTCCGCCAGTGCTGCGCCCAGATTGATGGTCGAGGTGGTCTTACCCACGCCACCCTTCTGGTTACACATTGCCAGGATGACCGCGGGGCCGTGACTGGTCAGGGGTGCGGGTTCCGGCAGCTCACGTGCCGGGCGACCGGTGAGACCGAGTTCAACTCGATCGGCCTCAAACAACCCTTCTTCAGCCACAGTCAATCCCTCTTCCTTGAAGATTTCTCATCAATTCTACTGCGCCACGTAATACTGCGTAATACCGCCATATATTACCGCCGCGTAGTAGCGCTACATACTACCGCCGCATATTACCGCGAGTATTCAGCCCGTGGGTGAGCCCCCGCCCAGACTCGTCGCATATTCTCCGCGGTAATCATGGTGTAAATCTGGGTCGTCGTCACCGAGGCGTGCCCCAGCAGTTCTTGGACCACGCGCACATCGGCCCCGCCCTCAATGAGGTGTGTGCCAAAACTGTGGCGCAGGGTGTGCGGGGAAATTTTCACTTTCAGCCCGGCGCACTCGCCCAGTTCCGCCAGCGTATTTCCCGCCGACTGCCGCGACAGCCTGCGCCCCAGCGAGTTAATAAACAACGCCGGCCCGGAGTTTGCTCGCACCCAGCTCGGCCGCCCGCGCGTGAGCCAGGCATCCAGCGCCGCCATGGCCGGCGACCCCACGGGCACGATGCGCTCCTTGCCGCCCTTGCCGCGCAGCAGCACGAGGTTGGTTTCGCGGTCCACGTCATCGATATCCAGGCCAGTAACCTCCGAAACACGCGCACCGGTCGAGTACAGAAACTCCACCAGCGCGCGGTTGCGCAAATCCGTCACGTCTGCCGTGCCGTCGTTGGGGATGGACTCGATTAGCCGGGTGACCTCATCAATGCTGAGTGCCTTCGGATACCGCGAGGGTTGCTTCGGTGGCGCTACCCGCTTGGCGACATCCACATCCAACGCGCCCTCACCCACCGCGAACTTGTGGAAGCTTCGCACGGCCGACAGCGACCGCGTCACCGAGGTCGGGGCCAGCGCCGGCCTGCCCGCCGACTTATCTCCCCGCGCGAGATACGCCAGGAATTCCGTCACATCCTGCTCGGTGACCTGCGCCAATTCCGCGCGGCCAATGTCCCGCAGATAGGCGCGGTACTTCTCCAAATCGCGCTTATAACTGGCGAGCGTATTCGCCGACAGCCCCTTTTCCACCGCGAGGTGGGTGACGAAGGCGTCGACAAGCGAATCAATTGAACTCATCGGATACGTTTCAGGTCCGCGCCGGCGCCGAGCTGCTCCGTCCGGCGTTTCGCCAGGGCCGTCGGTCGAATGTTGAACGGCTCCGTGGCCGCGCGCGGCGTCGCACCCCTCAGCAGCACCTCCGCCGCCAGCAGAATGCCGGACAGCGCGATGCCGTTAAGGATCTCTCCGCGCAGAGACATCGTCACCGCCTCCTCCACGTCGATCCACGACGCAGTCATGTCCGCTTCCTCATCGTGGGCTTCGGGCTTATCGACGGCACGGAGACCCCGGGCCAGATAGATCCGGACCGCTTCCTCTGCGAAGCCGGGCGAGCTGAACATATCGGTAAGCAGGGACCAGGACTCGGCCTCCAGCCCGGCTTCCTCCACCAACTCGCGTTTGGCGGCCTCCAGCGGGTCTTCGTCCGCGACATCGAGAAGCCCAGCGGGGAGTTCCACCAGGCGCCGTCCCGCCGCCTGCCGCCACTGATTCAGCAGGTAGAGACGGTTATTCTCATCTGCGGCAACAATCGCGACAGCGCCAAAATGCTCCACGATCTCGCGGGCGGACACCTTCCCGCCCGGCATTCGTACCTGGTCGCGGCGAACCGCGAGGATAGGTGCCTCGAGAACAATCTCGGAATCAACAACGTCAAATTGGTGCGCCATGAGCTTCACTCTAATAGGTAGGCCGGATTCGCCCTCTCGGAGCCAAGGCTAAGCGCGCTTGAAAGCTGCGGCGATGAGGCCGTCGAAAAGCGGATGGGCATGGGTGGGGCGTGACTTCAGCTCCGGATGCGCCTGCGTGGCCACGAGGTATGGGTGCACGTCCGTGGGGTACTCGACGAATTCGACGAGTTTGCCGTCCGGTGAGGTGCCCGAGATAACCAGGCCAGCTTCTTCGAGCTGATCTCGGTAGGCGTTATTGACCTCGTAGCGGTGGCGGTGGCGCTCGGCGACCTCGGTGCTGCCGTAAAGACCGGCGACGACGGAGTCTTCGGCAAGCTTCGCCGGGTAGGAGCCCAGGCGCATGGATCCGCCCAGGTCAGCCTCACCGGAGACGGCCTGGAGCTGTTCCTCCATCGTGGCGATCACTGGCTCAGCCGCGTTCTCGTCGAACTCAGTGGATGAAGCGCCGTCAACGCCTGCGGTGCGCGCCGCCTCGATGACGACACACTGCATGCCCAGGCAGATTCCCAGCAAGGGCGTGCCGGTTTCCTTGGCGTAGCGGATGGTCGCGATTTTGCCTTCAATGCCGCGCCCGCCGAAGCCGCCGGGGATGACAATCGCGTCAACGCCGGCCATGTTTTTCTTCAGCCCCTCGGGGGTTTCGCAGTCATCGGAGGCAACCCAGCGGATGTTCGCCTTCACGCGGTGGGCAAAACCGGCGGCCCGCACAGCTTCCGCGACGGACAGGTAGGCATCCGGCAGGTCAATGTACTTGCCGACGAGCGCCACCGTGACCTCGCCCTTCGGGTTGTGGACGCGCTCGAGCAGGTCTCCCCACACGGCCCAATCCATGTCGCGGAACGGCAGGTTGAGGCGGCGAATGATGAAGGTGTCCAGGTGCTCGTCGTAGAGGACCTTCGGGATGTCGTAGATACTCGGCGCATCCGGGCAGGACACCACGCCCTCGCGGTCGATGTCGCACATCAGCGCAATCTTGTTTTTGAGCGAGTCGGGGACGTCGCGGTCGCATCGCAAAACGACGGCATCGGGAACCAGGCCAATCGAGCGAAGTTCGGCCACCGAGTGCTGGGTGGGCTTGGTTTTCAGCTCTTTGGAGGGGCCGAGGTACGGAACCAGTGACACGTGCAGGTAGAAGACGTTCTCGCGGCCGACGTCGTGACGCACTTGCCGCGCGGCTTCCAGGAAGGGCTGCGATTCGATATCGCCGACAGTGCCGCCGATTTCGGTGATGACCACGTCGGGCTTTTCGCCGTTCGCGTCCGCGTTGCCCATGGCGACGATGCGGGATTTGATCTCGTCGGTGATGTGCGGAATGACCTGGACGGTCTGGCCGAGGAATTCGCCGCGGCGCTCTTTGGCGATGACCGAGGAATAGACCTTGCCGGTGGTGACGTTGCCGCCGGCGGAGAGGTTGCGGTCAAGGAAGCGCTCGTAATGCCCCAGGTCCAGGTCGGTTTCCGCGCCGTCTTCGGTGACGAAGACCTCGCCGTGCTGGAAGGGGTTCATGGTGCCCGGATCCACGTTGAGGTAGGGATCGAGCTTCTGCATAGTCACTTTCAGACCACGCGAGGTAAGCAGGCGGCCGAGCGATGCCGCGGTTAAGCCTTTGCCGAGGGAGGAGGCAACGCCTCCCGTAACGATGATGTATTTCGTAACCACGGGACTTCAGAATATCGCCTGCGCGGGTGCAAGCGCAAGCGACTTTTCATAATGGCGGATATTTGTTTCATATTTGAGTAACTTTTTCGGGTTTTCCACAAGGCTTGACGACGGCCATAGCTGCAGCCACGATTGCGGCATGTAAAGGCAATCAAGACTTCGGCCACGGTTGCGGTGCATGGCCGGAATCGTGGCTACACCTCGGACCGAACCCCACCTGCAGTGCATCAATGCATAAACGCGATCACGTCGTTACCCTCGGGGCTATGACTGATCTAACGAATAAGACCATTGCAGTATTGGCCACTAACGGATTTGAGGACTCCGAGCTGATTAGCCCGGCTGAGGCCGTGAAGGATGCCGGTGCGACCGTGCACGTTATCTCCACCGAAGATGGCTCCATTGAGGGCAAGAATGGCACGAAGGTGGACGTCGATAAGCTGACCAGCAGCGTTTCTGCTGATGATTACGATGCCCTGATTCTGCCGGGCGGCACCGTGAATGCCGACCAGATTCGCATCGATAAGGATGCCGTGGCTTTGGTGAAGGGATTCGCCGCAGCTAACAAGCCAATCGGCGTGATTTGCCACGGCGGTTGGATTCTCACCGATGCGGATGTGCTGAAGGGCCGCACTATTACCTCCTACATCAGCGTCAAGACTGACCTGATTAACGCTGGCGCCAACTGGGTCGATGAGGAAGTTGTCGTTGACGGCAACCTGATTTCCTCCCGCACCCCGGCCGACCTTGAGGCTTTCAACAAGGCACTCGTAGAGAACTTCTAAGCCACTCGGCTTTTAGCACCACCAAAGGACGGCTGTTGTCATGAGTTCATATTGGGATAACCCAAAGTCGCTGTGGGATCAGATTCCACAGCACGATCAGGAAGATGCTTCCGGGCAGCAGCCTCCCGCACCGGAGCAACCTTCCGCGGCCACACAGCCTGCCGCGCCTGAGCAACCTTCCGCGCCCGAGCAGCCTCCCGCACCGCAGCAGCTTCCGCCACAGCAAGGGCGCTATCAGGGATTGCTCTCGCACAACAGCATCGTTATCCAGCAGATTCGAAACTTCATGGCGGATGATTTCGACATCCTGGATACCGAGGGCGACTGCATCGGAAAGATCGAAACTACGGGCAGCACGCTGAGCCGAATGTTTATGGGCTCTCGTCGTCTGACAGTTTCCGAGCCAGACGGCACTCCGGTATTCGTTATTACCGATCCGACCGATCTTGCCCTTGACCGTTACGAGGTCTACTACCCTGGCTCACAGGCGACAGCCCCTGAAGGCCAGCAGCAAGATGGAGCAGAGTCATCGCGCCTTTTGGCAACTATTCAGCAGAAGTTTGCGTTCTTTAAGCGGCGGCTGGAGATTTCCATCCCCGGTTTTGCCAATTGCGAGGTCGACGGCGACGTCTGGCATTACGACGCCACTTTTATGATCAACGACGTCAGAGTCGCCCAGATGTCACGAAAGTGGTCGGGGTTTACAAATTTCCTATCCGGCAATGAGCGTTACATGCTCCAGCTCAAAGATGATTTGCCGCCACAATTGCGCGCGGCGATCATTGGTGCCGCCATTGCCCTAGATTTGATGGCGAAAAAGGCGCAATCCGACTAGCTAAAATCGCTGTCGGCTCGCGCCCTTTATCAAGAGCTACTGCTCACGAATATCGCTACCGCGCCCCTGCAGCCTGGGCAATGCGTCCGTCTATTTCCGTGATGCCATCAGAAACGGCATTGACGTGTTCTGGGCGAACATTGGCATTGTCGTTGATGCCGCCTTCAACAACGGCGGTCACCGGCACGCACGGAACCTCAACATTACGTCCGAGCGCATTCGCTACCAGTGCAATTGCCCGCGGTGAGAAAGTCAGCCCGATGTGACCCGATAGATCTGCAGAGCACCCATCCTGCAGCAGAATGTTGTTGGAAGTCGGTGCGTTCCACTGGCTTGCAGCCATTGGCGTGACGGCTTCATCAACCTGGGTAGTGATTGCAACATAGTTGACACCCGGCTGCTCCAAGCCGCCCTCATTCATCTTGGCCATGAACTCGCTGTGCTGCAGCAGATCCACCAGGCTCGGGCTGACAATGTACCCCGCAGCCTTGTCACCGGCATTGTCGAACTGGTTGAGCTCCTCCAAACCATAGGAGATACCGAGCAGCGATGTGCCGTGCAGCACGCCCGCCAGGGACACTACGGTTCCAATTCCCCGGCCCTGCTCCTGCTTGGCGTAAGCGGCAGCCAAGGTGCCACCTGCAGAGTGACCAACAATGTCAACTTCGGTCGCTCCGGTTTCCGCCTTGAGGGTTTCAATCTTCGCAGTCAGCTCTGCCAAAGCGGTATCCAACGGGGTCATGTTACGCATGGTTGGAATAGATCCCAGCACCGAAAACTCATCAGGGCCTAGCTTGCCGACGTTAAATGCGTACAGACACTTCCCCATTGCCTTTAGCTCCGGTGCCATGCGGGCATAGGTCTGGTAGGCGTTCGAGTTCATGCCGTGGATCATGACGACCGGATTCTCACCAGGAGCAGGAACACACTGCACATTTGTGCCCTCTGGACTGATGTTTTCCGTCATCCCCTGATTGACCATGACGGTGGGGAAATCATTTGCCTTTGAGCCCCACTCGCCCATTTCGGTCCAGGACAGGACCTGATCATTACCAGTTACCGAAGCCGGTGCGGCAGCCGCGATGGGAGCCACCGCCAGAGCGACACCAGCTGCAGCCAACAGTGCTGTGGCGGAGCGTGCCAGTTTTGCAAATGCTCGTTGAGTGCCCATGATTACTCCTTGCGTAGAGCAGTGAATAGTAAAACGGTTCCAATAAGAACTACGGCATGGGCAAGAGCAAAAAACAGGCTATGAATCGCAATCGTACCCTGAAAAGCGGCCAACTAAAGCCCCTCAAAGGGGTTAATAAAATGTAATCTAAATATAACTATAACGCGATTCACCTACAGCTCCGTAGGTTATTAGAGTGATTTCGGTTACAGTCCGAAACACGAGTGACTTCCGCTCCATCCCGTGCATACAGCGCCGACAGCAACTGCAAAATAGCTCGAGACCTGCAGGGCCAGGAACTTGCTCAAGTACCGATTCAGGACCCAACTGAGGGAAAGCAGGGAAAATGCGATTCCAGCACCTGAATACTCCGGCACTAACGGATCATGAATGCCCGCATGCTTAAACATTATGAACAGCAATGAGTTCGCGGCCACAATGACCACTAGCACCGACATACTGGCGAGTAAATGCAGGCTGCGACGCAGCCAAGTCCTGGGAAACTGCTGGCTTCCCAAGGACGAAAACGAGAACAGTCGTTCTAATAGACCTAATTCCCAATCCGGCCTTCTTACTACCGTTCAGTGCATGACCACGTTTGATTCGCCAATTATTAGGGCGTTTTTCACAGAAGATGTCATCGAGTCGGCACAGAAGCTTTCAGCGCAATCCCCGTTGGTCGAGGTTGCAGCTGGTGTCTACCGCATCACCGTCGATGATTTTGAGGTCCAGGTTGATGGGTTCACTTTTCCCGGCTGCACTTCATGTCAATGCGATGGCTTCCGTACAAGGAAGTCATGTGCACACGTCTGCTTCGGTGTCGCAACAATGCTGGCCGAACACCCCAGTATCAAAGAAGTCCTGTGGCCAGATACTAATGCGGCTATGAACCCGGATTTGTTGGAACCGGATTGCTACTACGAGCTCAAAATGCTCCCCATGACATACTCCCCTTCGTGCCAGGGAGGCCGCACATTGGCGGAGTCAATATTGGATAAGGCGAGCCAATGCCACGGAGTCGTTGACGATGCCCGAATCACCGATGAGGTAAAACGCCTGTTCCAGGATTACTTCGAACTGCCAGGATCATGGGATCCCGATATTCGTAGGAAGGAAATTGAGGCGTTGATAGCCGAACTTCACGACCTCGGTGTTGACGACAAGGAGATTCGAACTCTCGTGTCAGAACACCCCGGGTATTCAGACGTAATTCCTCGCCGCTGGTGGCCACGGAGTTGGTGGATAACTCGGTTCTTTCCATCTAATTGGCGACTACAAACATAGAGGCCGCGCAGGCGGCAGAAATAGCGTCAGGCATTCAACGATTAGAGAACCTTAGTTAAATCAATCGCTAACAATGATGACTGGTCCTTACTGGCGACAATCAGGTCATCTCCCATGCGCGCGGCGGCAGTCGGAGTATGGAAATCCGGATGTGTACCTCGAATTTGATAGCTCCTCTCCCACATTTCTGTGCTACTAGGATTTTGTGTTCCTCCGTTAAACTTCCACATATTTAGCCAAACTTCATGCGGCGCATCTGGCCGAATAGCGTCTGGCATATTCCACACAATGTGGCTGAAGAAATTTGGAACTTTCGCCAGCAGATCAAGAGGTAGCGAACGCGGATGAGCGTAAGCAATCCAAGTCTCGTTGCGCTCGCCGAGAGGCGACATATTGTCTGGAAAACCAGGTAAGTTACCCGCTACGGTTTGCACTTCCTGAGTTACGCAGTCATAACGTCGTAAAGCGTAGTCGGTAGTTTCGCAGAAAAATACGCCAGCACCATCAGGCTCAACGATTACCCCATTAGCAAAATACAGATTATCTAGCATACGTGTCACGGTGCCGTCCGGATGCCAGCAGTTCAGACTTCCACGCGGTGCATGCTCGAGAATTGCACCCATGAATTCAGGGAAATGAAACCGACTTGTAGATTCGGTAAACCAGATTGAACCGTCAGGCGCTTCGGAAGCGTTACTACAGAAGCGCAGCCCCTGACCGTTGACGCTCGTCGCTAGCACTTCAGGAGTCGAATTGAACGCGCAATCAGTCCCGGGCCGAAAGCGCAATAATCCTTTGAACGAGTCGCAAACGATAAGACTTCCATCAGCGCAAAGTTCCAGACCAAGCGGTCTCCCTCCAGTGTTTAGGAGCGCCTTGTGTTCGTTGGTCTCGCAATTAACTCGAATAATCTGACCATCTTCGGTTCCACAGAGCACATCGCTAGCACCGAAGGCGATGACATCCTCAGCACCATGCACAGGCAACGGTATAACACGAGAAACCCCACGGAGGTCGATAGATTCTGGGCCGCTTTCATGCTTCAAAGACACACGGTGCTTACCAGGCTTAAGTTGAGTCTTCATAGTTACTATTTAGCATGACAATACTATTTTGTGCATGAATGTTTACACGTAGAGCATCCAGAATCAGTTCGCAAACGCACTGAGAATTTTCATCCTTGGGCCTTGACCTAGACAAAGAGAAACTCTCTGGCTCGAGCAGTGTAACTGAGGATGTGTGCAAACTAAGCTCAAATCCCCGCGCACCATCGGTTGCTTGCAGGTCTGCATTTGGTGCATGGCAGTCCTGAGTGTTCGCCAGCATGAAGCTGGTGAAAGACGCGTTCCCCAAAAACTTACCTGTCGTGGCAGGTCACCAACTGTAGCGGCAGGTCACCAAAAGCCTTCCGCTAAAGAAGCACTACAAATCCCCGTAGTATTCGCGGAGCTTCGCGGCCATCAAAGAGCGACGCTTCTGCAGGAACTCGTGGTAGTTCTCGACAGTTGTGTCAACCAGTGACTCGGGAATGGCATTGACTTCGAAGTTACGGTTAAGGTCCTCGCGTGACGTAATCTCGCCGAGCGTCGGCTCACCGAAGGCAATTTGGGAGAACACCTCACCCAAATATTCAGAGGGCATGCGGTTGCCGATTCGAATATTTACTGCAGTCTCTGCAAACGCGTAGTTGGCCACCTGGTTGTAGTCGCGCTTGTCGTTGACCCCGTTTTTGCGAAGATAGTCTTTCGGAACCAGGTGATGAATATCGCCTTGGACTTCAATCATCGAGCTAACTAGCGCATGCTTACTTAAGAACGCCGTTGCCTGTGCCTTCACCTGCGAAGCCATAAAGGTTCGGAATTGCGGATTATTCACGCTCGAAGAATCGAAGCGCTGTGGGAGCGTTACTGTCCAGAAACTTTCTCCCAACTCGCCTTCTTCAAGTTCCTTCAACGCCGCGGCCGCCCCAACTCGGTCAATCGCACGCAAATCTCGTTCAAAAGTCGACTCGAAACTACCTGACGCTCTACCCGTCAACTGCGCCATTACAAACCATCGCCTGACGACGCTGCTAACCTCCGGATCCGGACGGCCGTCTGCACGCATTATTAGGAACAAAGCATATGCAAAGTTGACCGCGTTGCTGGAGGTAATCATGTTTTTCTTGATAAAGCCTGTCGACCGCAAAATTACCAAGAACTTCTTGAACTCATATTTGTTAACGACGCGGAGTAGCGCTTGCTCGAACTTGTTGTACGCTTCCGGAATTCTCTCGGGGTAAAACTTTCTGGTTTCAGGATCGAGTCCGCTGAGTTCACGAACAACGAATGAAACCCGACCACGCCGGAAAGCGACCATCGAGGCGACACGGATGAGGTCTACGTACGACGGATCGTAGAGATCCTCAGTATCATCTTTAAGCCACTCGATTTCCTTCCAGTATTGAGTCTGCACAAACTCTTCATCATTACGGAGCTCGCCGTAATCGTGCGGGCTTACTGCTAGATGCGCGAAATAGTCAATGAGCTTCCGCAGGTTGCGACCTTGATCACCGTAGGAACTGATCTTGCTCATGACGAAGTCTGCGCTAGACAGTGCTACTCCCTTGGAGTTGATGCGCACAAAGATCTCGGCAACTGTCTCGATGTCGAGCTCATCACTCAGTGCGATAATTCCGATTGGGGCTTTCTTGATTCCCATCAGCTTTTCCAGAGCAGTCGCAACTGCTTCGTCGTCGGCTTCGGGGTTATTCGCCATGTACTCCCCCATTGGCCGATAAACATTGTTCGACCGCAGGAATTCAGAGATGTCGTAGATCCACTCGGGTTGCTTCTTCAGCACTGGTGTCGCAGTCGCAAATTCCTCAGTTTGCGGATTAAAGCAGATAACGATCCGCTTGGTCTTGAAGTCCTTACCCATCACCGGCTGCCCAGCAACGGCAGCGCGCAAAGCAGTAATACGCTGTTGGCCATCAATCAGAATCTGCTGATACCCGGCATGTCCGCCGCCTTTAACCGGTACTTGTTGACTTTGCCAAGTAATAAGGAACCCCACCGGGAACCCGCGATACAGCGAGTCCATCAAATCTCGAACCTTCGTACTGTTCCATACAAATGGTCGCTGCATTTCCGGAATAGCGATAGTATCGCTCTCAATCCATCCAAGCAGCGTTTCGACTGTGTGCTGGTTCACGGTGTACATGCTCATGCTGATGATTGTTCCACAGGTTCACAATTACTCGTGAGCTTTAGGGGAACACATTCCCTCAGCTGATTGCACCACGCCTGGGAGCTCTTCCGCGCCGAACTTGCTCGCACGTACAAGGAAAACCCGCTGACCCCACTGCCGGGCGTCGAAGACATGCTGAAGGCACTGCACGACAAGGGCATCAAAGTCGGCTTGACGACGGGCTTTGCGCGCGAAATCGTCGATATCATTGTCTCCGCTATGGGGTGGGACAACGGAATCATCGACACCGTTGTCGCCGGTGACGAAGTCGAGCACGGCCGCCCCGAGCCCGACCAGATCCTGGCTGTCATGGAGAAACTCGGTGTGACCGACAAGTCTGCCGTCATTAGCTCCGGTGACACCGAGGCCGATGTTCGTTCCGCCCAGGCCGCTGGCATCACCAGCGTCGGTGTCCTCACCGGCCACCTGACTCGCGAACAGTTCGAGGCCCTCGATGTTGACCACATTCTGGATTCCTCCGCGAATCTGTTGGACATTGTCGGAAAGTAGGCCCTGGACTGCAGATCTGACCAAGTAAGTACCCAACGCTAATGACGACTCCGAATTCCTCAACGATCTCCCCTTCAGCTGCGCCGACGGAAATGGCCCAGGCGCTTGTCTGGCACGGTGGTAGCGACTTTCGCATGCAGGAAGTTCCTATTCCTGCTTTGCAAGTAGGCGAAACCCTGGTGGAAACCACCACCGCCACCATCTGTGGCTCTGACCGTCACACTGTGCTCGGTCGCCGCAGCACGCCTTGCCCTAGCGTTCTCGGCCACGAGGGAGTCGGCATCGTCCGCGCCACCCGCAACCCAGATCTACAGCCTGGTCAACGCGTCGTGTTCTCTGTCACCGCACCGTGCATGAAATGCGACCGCTGTGAATGCGACATGACCGCCAAGTGCCGAAGTCTGAAAAGACTGGTCACGAGACTTTCGATAGCGACTGGCCGCTTTCCGGAACCTATGCTTCCCACATTGTGCTGCGCAACCATCAACCAGTGGTAGTAGTCCCCGACTCGCTTCCCGATGTAGCCGCCTCCATCGCCACCTGCGCCGGTGCCACTGTGATGACTTGTATGGAGAAGGCTGGCTCTGTAGCCGGCAAACAGATCCTGGTTATGGGCATCGGCATGCTTGGCCTCATCGCCGTCGAGGCGGCTGTTCGTGGTGGCGCAGCTGAGGTTGTGGTTATTGACCGCAATCAAACGCGCCTTGAATGGGCGCAGGAGCTCGGTGCAGTTGTCCCTGACTCTTTGGCGACTGGTGACGATCCCGAACCAGAGCTTTTCGATGTCACCCTCGAATTCTCCGGCAGCGAGTTCGCGGTCACCACGTGCATCGACAGCCTCGACATCGGTGGCCGAGCGGTGCTGGCCGGAAGCGTTGCCGCCTCCCCGCGCTTTGCTCTCAACCCGGAGTGGCTCGTCCGTGGTTGGCGCACCATCACCGGTGTCCATAACTATGAACCGCGACACCTGGAACAGGCTGTGAAGTTCCTTGCTCATTCCCAGATTGATTGGGAGGCGGTTGTGTCGGCACCAATTGCGTTGGAGGATGTGCCGGCAGAAATGGAAGAAACACATAATCACCTTAGAACATTGCTGAAAGTTAACACTATCGAAGGCCATTCGTGCACCAATCAACTAATATAGTCTAATCCTACTTACAGAATTATTTATACAAGGTATGACTAATTCCACCGGGCCACTTTCGGGGTTGTTGTTAAAATGAAATAGGATTACCACCCCCACTTGATAAGAGCAAAATAGCGTTCAATTAAAAGCCAGCACAGCAATACCGGAAATACGGGCGAAAAACCACTACTACCCTAAAGTCAGCAGTGAATCACATCAAAAGACTTTCAAGCAACTTAACTATTGACAACCGAGGGTTTCAAAAGACGAATTAGTCCATATTTAATCCAAACATAGCAACAAGTTCAAGCTATAAAATAGTGCAAGTTACTCAATCCACCTCAACAAATTGCAACAATTCACTTTCATTATTGGCAGATTCTTTTTGAAGCTCGGTTAGCGCATGAATAAAAACTATAATTTCAAATTTTCTAAAGAAACAACTACTTTTACCAATAGAAACCGAGATTAACGTTAAAGACACTAATAGAAAAACACCAATTATAGAGATAAGCATAAACCTTACCGGCAAATATCCACCAGAAGATGCTATTCTAGTCAAGGATAAAATAGCGAATACAGGATATACTAAAGAGGAAACGAGTAACACAATGAAAAATTCGATACCATTAACGAATCTAACATATCTGAAATAAATTGCCGAGTGGGTAATATAATAACAATATCCCACCAATGAAACGATCAGTACACCAACAGAAGTGAATAAATTATCAAAAAATAATAACACTCCAACAATAATTACACTAGATAAAAAATGCCATAATACTCCAAAATGAGGCTCAGGCACTATTACGGCACTATTCCTATATCTCCTGTACACCTTTTTGACATTTTTATCTTTAAAATTGGGGTCTTTCAACGATGAATTCTTCTCATTATTTAAGGGATTAACCTTGAACGAATTAAGATCCTTATATTTTTGGTTGATTCTCTCTCGTTGATTTTCTAAAAATAGCTGTTCCTCTTGAGCTTCAAAGTCATATCGTTCTCGAGCGTTCATCAATATATCGGTAACTCCACACAAAACCAATATTGACGTTAGATTAAGAATAAAAGGAAGGTTTATCGAAAACCCCTTCAGTAGCACTAAAATTAATTCGTATCCGCTCGCTGCACGGAGATTTTCATCCGCCAAATTGAAACGACTCCGTAGTTCGAAAAACAGAGACAGAAAATAGAGAACAGGCCACATCTGTATCGCAAATCTAAGTATTCGATAAACACTTGTTTTCTCTGTTGTACCTTTGAGACCTTTTTGAACTGTTATTATAATTCCAAAACCAGTGATTATAGTTACTAAGTTACCTAATCCCAGTGGATTTTGGTCATAAAATAATTTTTCGAGCCCCTCAGATTCAAATATTTCATTTGCTACAGTAATCTCTATAAAAAGGGTTAAGAATGCGACCAAGAACGCAAATACTACCAAATATAAATAAGCCCCCCACCGAAATTGATAACTATTAGGATGCATTCTTTCTACTTCCTTACTTAACGTCAATATTTTCCTTAAAATGAGTCAGGTGAACTGTCTCCATAGCCACCCGCACCACGCGCCCAATGAGGTCCACGATGTAACGCGGGTTCCCCACCGCGTCAACCCAGTCGTTCGGGTCGTTAACGATGCCGGAGGCTTTGTCCTTCTTGACCTGATACCGATCAATCAGCCATGCCACCGCTGAACGCGAGCCCAGCATGTAGCCATCGGCTTCTTCCGGAATGCCGGCAATGGTCACGCGCTTGTTGTAAATCAGCTTCGTCACGTCATTAACGTTCTTACCGGTCTCCGGATTCTTGCGCTTGGCCCACCTCATCTTGAGCACACGCCAGGTCTCACGGTCAGACTCATCACCCTTAACCTGGATATCCAACGGCCACGGCTCCACAGACTCATAACCCACATGCAGGTCCATCAGCTCCTTGCCCGCAGCAGCAAACTTATCGAACTCCGAACGCGATGAAGGCGTCTCAATATGCGGCAGCATCTTCTTCAAGTCAGCCGCATACTTCGTGCGGTAAGCGGGGTCATGCAACTTGCCGTAGACAAAGTGGAAAATGTCATCGCCTGTAATGTCCGCACCCAGCGCATCACGGTAAATCTTTTTGATTTCGTCGGTGATGTTGTCCAGGCGCACATAGCCGTCAACAATCTCACCAATCTCGCCGTAGACACTAGTTTCGCTTTGCTTTACGACGCTGTTCTCACCAAATAGCGCACCATCATCGGCCTCTACAGCGACCCAAGTAAAGCGGGGGAAGAATTGGCCAGTATATGTAAAGAAAGATAGATCGGGCATGAGCTCAGTCGCAAGCACCGCAAAGTTTGCCGCGTCTCTGGGAGCCATCACAACAAAACCAATATTTTGATGCACTGGGGTCGGGAACATTGATGGGAGTTGATACCGTGAATGATTTAATAGTGCGCTGAAATTCGAATACTGGGAGCAAAACGGTCTATAAATCCCAACGCGGTAATCTTTATCCAAAGCTTCGGATTCACGTCCCGCAGCGGCAGCCGTTTCAAGACTAACGGACCATTTGATTTTTGCCGGATCAGCAAGCTCTGAGGCGTTCTTTCGTAGGAAATCTACGAACACACTTCGGTTTCCACCCGACGGAACTTCATCGATAAAGCGTCCTCTTGCTTTCTCATAGCCAAACAACAACGATTCACATTGGCGCGCAAGCTTAGCCTCTGAAAAACTGTAATTCCAGGAATCTCTGCCTGTTGCGAGTCCGCCCGATCCACTCTTGAAGTAGGTTTCTTTACCCGAATTCTTGGCGCTCAGCACCGGCCAGGTCGCGAACTCCGCCGTCCGCTGGTTCAACCAATCACCTTCCTTATTTGGAATAACGTCCTGCCAGCGCATTTGCTCCATTGCAGAATTTGCTACGATATCGAGTTTCTGTGCAGTCGTGAGATAATCGCCGATATCCCGGTAGTGCAATTTAAAGGCAGACTTAGTTGGGTCCTTTACTCCGATCGTGATGGCTACAGTGTTTCGCGAACCAGAACCGAAGACTTTGCCACCTTCCTTCCGTGACTGTTCACCTGCAGTCCGCTGGTTGCCACGGAGATTGAACACATATAAATCAGTAAAATCATCTGACATAGACAAACGCACGCCGTCTCCAGTGTTGCTTTCCAGCCAACCACCATTAGAGACGAATGCAACTACCCCTCGGTCACTTATCCGATCAGTAGCCCACCTGAAGGCTCGAAGGTACGAATCATAGAGGGTATGGTTAACCCGTGCACTGCTGCGCGAGACATAGGTTTCCGCAATCCTAGAATCTAGGCTCGGATACTTCAGATTGGCATTAAAATCGTTTGCATTATTCTGACCAACTGAATATGGGGGGTTACCAATTACCACGTTGATTGGTGCATTCTTTTGCCGCTCGATAGTGGCGTTGTTCTCGCGGAAGATATTGAGGTCCGGGATGTCTCCTTCCTCATGAATCTGGAAAGTATCAGCCAGCGCAATGTTGGCGAAGGGAACATACTCCGGTACTGGTTCACCATTGCGCAGTGCCGCTTCTTCACGCAGTGCGTTATAGGTGGACTCAATGTTGACAGCAGAAACGTAGTAAGCCAGCAGCATGATCTCGGTGGCGAAGAGCTCGTTGGCGTACTTGCGGGCAAGGTCCTCCGGCTTAATGAGGCCAGACTGCAGAAGGCGAACTGTAAAGGTAGAGGTGCCGGCGAAGGGATCGAGGATACAGACGCCTTCGTCGCTAAGCCCCTTGCCGAAGTGCTTCTTTGACACGTCATCCGCAGCGCGCAGGATGAAGTCCACGATTTCGACTGGGGTGTAGACGATGCCCAAAGACTCAGCCTGCTTCTTGAAGGCTTTTTGGAAGAAGCGCTCGTAAAGCTCCTTGATGACCTGCTGCTTACCGGAAGCGGAGCTCACCTCGGAGGCTCGAACACGTACGGACTCGTAGAACTTCTCGAGGGAGTCGGTTTCGGTATCAAGATTGGCTTCGGAGAGGGCCCCAACCATTTTTTCCATAACCTGAGCCACGGGGTTATGGGTGATGAAGTCGTGGTTCTCGAAAAGAGCGTTGAAGACCGGAGCTGTAATGAGGTGCTGCGAGAGCATTGAAATAGCATCATCTTCGCTGATGCCATCATTTAGGTTGTTGCGCAGACCCTCGACGAAGCTATCGAATTCTGTTCGGAGGTTGGCATCGGCGCCGTCGACAAGCGCTTTGATGCGCGTAATTTGGTTTCCCGCGATGGTGGCGACATCGTCCGCCCAATCCTCCCAGTATGTGCGGGTGCCGACCTTGTCCACGAGCTTGGTGTAAATGGCTTCCTGCCACTTATCCAACGAGAACAGTACGAGCTGTTGAGTTAGCTCATCATTATCGGACAGCGGCTGCGGATTCTTCACCGAGTCGGCTTCGGCCTCGTTAATGGCATCGGTGGGAGAAGCGCTCTCGGAATCGGTGTCGGAGCCCGTTTTCTGGGAATCCTTTTTGCCGATGTGGTCGACTTCGATTGGCAACTCTTCAGCAGGATTCGATTCGTTCAGCGCGATGGAATTGACCTTGGCATTGAACCGGTCATCATGCGCTCGAAGCGCATTCAGGATTTGCCAGACAACCTTGAAACGTACGTTGTCATTGAGTGCCTGCGCCGGCGAAACGTCCGGGGCGACTGCGACTGGAAGGATAATGTAGCCGTAATCCTTTCCTTCGGACTTGCGCATGACGCGACCGACAGACTGCACCACGTCGACCATGGAATTACGCGGATTGAAGAAGATGACAGCGTCCAGCGCCGGGACATCGACGCCCTCGGACAAGCAACGGGCATTTGTGAGCACGCGAGTGTGCTGCTCAATGGCTGGAGACTCCAACCAGGAAAGCTTGGTGCCACGCTCAAGAGCGTTCATACTGCCGTCGACATGCTGCGCAGAGATAGAAACGTCCACGTTGTGCAGCGAGACATTATTGAGAACTGCCTTCTCTTCGAGCAGTTCTCGATGCATGTTCACCAGTTGCGGATAGGAATCAGCAATTGCCTGCGATGTCTTGATGTCACGAGCGAATGCCACAGCACGCTGCATAGGTGCGGCATCTTCATCGAAGCCGCCCTTCTTACCCTGCAGAGAACCGGAGCGCTTTGCTAGGCCATTCCATGCACCAATCATTGCCGAAGCCAGAGTGAGATTGATCTGGCTGTTCTGGCTGCGAGCCATGGCATCGGCGGCTACGGACTCGTCAACAGTCATGACGAGAACCGTGTAGTCGGTGAGCAGGCCTTTTTCTACGGCTTCGCCGAATCCGAGACGATAGAACTCTGGGCCGTAGATTGCTTCGTCATCCATGGAGGCGAGTTCAGCTGAGTGGTCCTGGGCCTTGCCCTTGACAGAATCGTCATACAGACGCGGCGTGGCCGTCATATAGAGTCGCTTCGAGGCCTTGATGTAACCGGCGTCGTGGATACGGACGAAGTTGCTGGCATCTTCCCCAGCGAGAGTAATGCCGGTGGTGCGATGTGCCTCATCGCAAATGACTAGGTCGAAGTCGTCGAGCCCTTGCTGCTGGGCTTCATGAACAGCCGGCAGCGACTGGTAAGTGGAGAAGACAATGTGGAGCCCCTTGGCCCGCTTGCCGGATTCAAATCGCTCAGCAATTTGAATGCCGTTGGTTGAGACGGGGACTTCTAGGTCGTAGGTCGCAATATCCTCGGCTTTACGGGAGACCTTCGAGTCAGAACACACCGCGAAGGTGCGCATATCCAGGCGTCCCTGTGCTGTCCATTCCTTGAGAGTTTGCGACAGCAGGGAAATGGATGGCACCAGGAAGAGGATGCGAGCCTTGCCACCGTTCTCCTCAGCTACACGTTCAGCGAGGCGGAGAGCGGTGAAGGTTTTACCAGTGCCGCAAGCCATGATGAGCTTGCCACGGTCGTGGGTAGCAAACCCAGCCATGGCGCTATCAATAGCTTCTTGCTGGTGCGGGCGGGGCTCGAAGGTTTCGCGCTGCGAGAGATTGATCTGGATTTCGGAGCCGGGGAAAGCGACATCCCAGTTAATCGGAGATTCGGCGATTGCTGCCGTGCCGATGCGGCTGGTTGGAATCAGCTGATTAGCAAGAGCTTCTTCTGCGTGCGAGGACCAATGGTCAGTCGTCGAAATAATGATGCGGCTGCCGAAGTGTTCCGGGCCAGACTCGGTAGTAAAGGATCGCCCAGACGCTTCAAAGAATGAATCGAGGTTGGCCTTGGCCAAGCGAGTTGTTGGCATATAGAACTTGCACTGGATGGCTACCCACGTGCCGTCGTCTATGCGACGTGCGACCAAGTCGATGCCGGTATCAGGCGCTCCCCCGTTGTATTTCCAGTCCGACCAGCGATAGACCTCGTCAAACTGCGCTTTCAGAGTTGGGTCAGTGCGGAAATAGTTGACCATGAGCTTCTCGAAAGCGATTCCATACTTCGCCTTCGGCTGATTCTCGCGTAGCTGCTCAAGGACCTCTGAAAACTTGGACATGAAGATATTATGCCGGAAGAAAGCTGTGAGATAATCCAAGACATACGGTTCAATTAATTACACCCCACCACTGATGGATGCAGAGCTAATTGACATATTTCTGCCTCCAAAACTTCCCAAACAACGCAATCATTTCATTTACCATTGCTAAACTTTCACTATGAAGAGAATTCTGAGTTCACTGGCGGTTTTAGCAGTTTTCGCAGCTACTGCATGTTCCCCCAGCGAATCAGCAGATGAAAGTCCGATTAAAACTACTGAAACATCTGCCCAGCGCACGAGTGCAAAGCCGAATCCTACTCAGTCATGGGTTGAAGTTTTTAGCACAACAGCAACTGAAAACGATCGCCCTGAAGTAACAACGGAAAAATTCGAGCTCAATGGGCATGCACGGCTACACTACGTTGTCACTGGGGCCCTAGTCGACGAAAATGAGCCGAATAGCAAAGCTGCAACGATTATGTTTCAGGATGAGAAGCTGAACACTGAATCTAGCAGAATAGACACCACGATTGATGTCGAAAACCCAGGTGAAAAAATCATTGACCTGGGGGAGCGGCGCGGCACGTACTTCCTAATGATACGACCTGCGAACGGTCTTTTCGGCGACAACTGGCACGATTTGACGGTCTCCGTGGTAATAGAGCAAGTCCCAAGCGCAAACTAGAGATTTCCACGACGTAGTCACCCATCACAAACGTGTTTTTGATGGTGATGCCCCTTCCCCTTAAGCAGCATTCTTTAGAGCGACACGACTAGTAGTCTCCAAACAAACTTTCCCCTCGACCAGTATCTAAAAAAGGACTACCTGCCCGTTTCCCGTCAGGGACGACGATACCCCGCTCAACCAAGCCGAACGCAAAAAGTGTGGACCAGCTGCTGTTTGTTCTTGCGTTCGTGTGAGTTTGAAGAGCAGCTCCCCTCGCCGTCATCGGCGGCGAAATATCTGAGCACCGCAGCATCCCGATGCTCGGACATACGCTTATCGAAAAAGTCCTGAGCTTCCAGACAGAGCAAAGGCGTTTCCGTCAAGCAGCGGTAGCCACGAGGCCAGATGACATCTTCATCGCAGCCGCGGTCAAACAATAGCTCGGCTCTATCCCCCCCATCGATGCAGGTCGTTATTCTTACCCGAACTAACCGACAGTCGGTTGAGCTAAGGGGATCCCTAGGCGAGAAGGAGATATCAATATCGGAGTCGTTTCGGAGCCGTCACATTGAAGAACGAAGTGTCCCTCCTGAACATGCACGACGCGCAGGTCGAGAAATTTACCGACGCCATTCCCGCAGATGTTTCCTCGGACAATATGCCGAAGTCTTCGGATTCAATTCCCACGCCGAGTCCGAACGAAACGATGTGATACAGCGTGAGCGGACCTTACTATACGTTACAGCGTAACGTGTACGTGAACAGCTAATGCTAACAAGTTTGACCATTATTCAAAGATTCAGCTTTGAGTTGCTTGAAGTGGAGATATCGCTACCTACGCCACAAGAAATGTTCAACAACTTAAGACGATGCCGGGCACAGCAGTCCTGCAAGGATAGCTATGCACCAATCCGAAAGCTTTGAACCCTACATATACCATACATTAAATAACGTTCCCTATTCCAAAAGATAATGAACAGGATTTGAAGCACAAGCGAGCTCGCGACTATAAGTTTCGCAAGAAATCAGCGATATGCGCTAGCCAAAGATACCGATTTAAATTATCCGATGGGGCCTCGAAGATTAAAATTCTCGATAACCAGAAAAACCCTTAATTAGAACCACAACTGAAACCGGCGACAACGGCATCGACAATGCATCCTCACAAGCTAGAAACTAAGAGATGCGCTATCGCACCAGATATATCCAGAATAACAATTAAAGAACCCTCAGAGCGAACAGCATAAACGACTATCGCATTTAAACATTTCAATCCTAAGGTTATCTCATCCGCTCTACACCGTAAAAAAGCAAATCAATACAACCACTGAACAAGCACAAGAAAACTAATAGTTTTATGGAATGTGCCTCGCATTACGATATTCAGTTACAGAATCCGCCAGGTCATTAATAACCTTCAACATGTTGGAATGCCCCCCCGCCCGCATCAGCACTATACTCAAGGATGACGATATTAGCGGTATTTTTAAGATGTTCCTTTTTAACCGGTGAAACCGGTCCCTTCATCAGCGCATAGTGCGGAAGAGTCGAGCTGCCTACAAAAGCGGCATCTTGAAGCAGCAATTCAATATCCGGATCACCATCCAATCCTGAGCCAATAAAAACTATTGTACGAGTTAGCATAAGCGAACTTACAATCTGAAAAAACTGTGAATGCCTCTGCCTGGCGAAATTATAATCACTTTTACTGAGGATGATTTTATCAGGAAGGTTTACACACCCGTGAAGCTTAAGATAAACGCGCGAACGCGGTTCTCTAAGCGGTGCTACAATATCACTATCCAAGTATGAACGGACACAAAAGTCTTCGAGCTTCGCAAAGTTTTCCGAAAATTTGTCCCAGTATTTTTCATACATCTGATCATAATTTGTAGTCATTACAACAGGTTGATCAATTAGCGCAACTTTTTCGTAAAGTTCTTCGTTCAAAGTACGGTTTCCACCGAACTCCCGTTTAATAACAGCTCTTATAACACTTGGTTCGAGCACAGTGGAAATTATTTCCGCAGCATGAGTGAGATGATTGTGTTCGATTGACTCATTCAATTCACATAATAATGAATCATCGCAGTTATGTAAATTCTTATACTTATCACCTAGAGTTTCTAATAGACCGCGCCAAGTAGGCATTGGTGTATATGTCTTGGGCAGTGCACTACAATTTGGGTTAACAGAAGAATACTCATCTTCATTGACAGTATTTGTATCCCCTTTAGCGCCTCCGGTAGTAGCACTTATGCTGGCCCCTGCTCCAAGGAATACAATCCCCCTTCGCTCACCCAATATTTCGATTAATTGTTCGGGCCAGAATTCACTCATTCAACTCTCTCCAAATTTGCATTAAGCCGACGTGCGACCTCTTCAATAAATTCAGTATACTGTCGTTGTTGAGCAAACTGCCCACCAGCCAATCCATCTTTTCCAGTGAGAGAAGGAAGCGGTGAATGCACAGACTGAGCAAGTGGCACAAGACTTTGAAGGTTCGGTATATCGCCGAGTTTCAATTGTTCGGCATCAAGTCGGTGATCTGCCAACGAACTCAAATGAGTCGAAACTTGTTCCGGGACTTTCCGAATAATGTCCTCAAACGCCTTCGTAGCTCGACGTTCCCCTCTAATTGTCACAGTTGAATACTGTTGCACCGTATAGCCGATATATCCAGAAAATATATCGAGGGTAGAATCACTAATACTAAATTCCGTACTTAGACTAGGGTGGTTCTCGAGGCAGAGCTTAATCCCAGTTTCATATCGCTTTTTCCAGTCAGCTATCCATTCGCCGATATTCCTTAGCGCAATCACGCTAAAGATATCTGCACCCAATGGAGTTAGGAAGTTATTCGAGGCCATAAGTGTCGACCTATTTAGTGCGCCCAACGAAGGCCCCAGGTCAATCAACGCCAAATCATAATCATCTGAATAATTCTGTAATAAGTTCTTTAACCAGTGCGTTTTTCTCACTGCACCCAGGTCTCCAGATAACAGCTCACTGAACCATTTCCCTAGTAGATCTTCGAACATCGCCAATCGTGGATGCCCAGGAATTAAATCAACTTTAAATCGGTTCTCGTTAGAATCTACTGGTACTACCTTGTGAGGAAGAACTTCTCCAGCCATCATCGGATTAACCGCGGTGAATATATGATCTGTAACTGAATCTTCTAGCGATTCTTCTGGCCAATACATCGACGCGTAAAGGTCTTCCTTCAAAAGCAACTGCGTCGTATTACATTGGGGATCCAAATCAATCATTAAGATCCTCTTATTGTTCTTAGTTGCCAAAATATGGGCGATATTACACGCCAATGTGGTCTTTCCCACTCCGCCCTTATTATTAAAAAAAGCTACCGTTCGCATAAAAATCCTTCTCCTCTGTGTTTACCCTTGTGGCCTTAGTGCATTTATAAGCAGTGATATCATCATGAATCTTTATTTTTTACTCGCCGCTTCAACAACCCCAACCTGCCCCGCCGCATCAGACACAGCCTCCACACGCTTCACGGCAGGGTCAGCACCCCAGCGCTCGTCTGGCAAGGCGCCTACGCCTTCACGTCCGAAGCCATCAGTCCCCACCACAACGTGACCAGCCACGTCGTCGCCAGCACCAAAGCCCTCAGCCAGTGCCACCGCCAGATCCGCGACCAAGCCAGCGCCGAACTCCGGGTCCTCGCCCTTATCAATCGCAGCGCGCGAGACAGTACCGTGATTACCAACAATCACAATGCCAGCAGCAGGGCGTAGAGTCCCCTCCTCATACTCAACGAAGCCGCCGCCCTTCAGGGCCTCCAGCAGTAGCTTTCGGTCGGCAGCGGAAGCTCGCTCTCCCCCACCCTTATCCAGCTCCAACACCGGAGCCAACGCCTGGCCAGCCTGACGGCCCGGCTCACGGCGCTCCGGATCCAGCTGCACATCAGCCGGCAGCGAGGTAGAAACCGTGTCCTTCAACTCATCCGCGCCAGCAGAAGAGAGGAACTTATCGGTCAACTTCAACACGCCGGCATCCGGGGCACCAGCAGCGCGCAGGGTCTCGGAAACCCCTGCAAGCTGCTCATCGGTGGCATCGGGAGTCGCGATAACCAGGACGGGCACGTCCTTCAGAGAGTCCTTGACAATCTCCCCGACGATGGGCTCGATGATGCGGTTGGCTTCATCGGCACGCGCTTGCTGAGCATCAGCGCGAGCAACAGCGGCATCGCGCTCAGAGGCGGCACCAGTGCCGAAATCAATGCCAGCACCAGCGGGGTTCAGCACATAAGCACCCAGCGCAGCACCTGCCGCGACACCGAGGGCAGCACCTGTCACACCGGCTGTAAACTTCCCGCTCCTGCGCTTCTTCCCCATCGCCCGTCCCTTTTCCTTTCGCCGACGCCTCAATCAGCTCTGACAGCTGAAAATTCAGGCGCTCACAATGCTCAAGATACCGCTAAAACTACTTAAACAGCCCCTGGAACCACAGTGCAATGGAGTTCCAGGTATCAATCAGATTCTCGCTGACAGAACCATCACCGGAAGTACCAGCGATAGCGAAGATCACCGCAACGGCGACAAAGATAGCCAGGATTGCCCAGGCCACACCGAAACCACGGCTATTGACCTGGTAGAGGTCGGCGACCATGCGACCGTCGACAAGCTTCTCCCCGACCTTCAAACGCGACAGCAAGGCCGACGGCACGCCGCTTTGGTTCTCAGCGTGGTAGATGCTGCCGATGTTCTGCGGGGCGCCTACGGAGACGACCATGTCGGCGTCGTGATGCGCGGCGAAGACCAGCGCCAGGTCAGTGGCGGAATCGGACAGCGCCGGGAAGGTCATGGCGCCAATGCCGAGGTCCTGAATGCGCTCAAGGCCCACCGCGTGACCGTCCGGATCAGCGGGCAGGATCACGCAACCGGCAGACCGCAGCGCCTCGGAGTTGATGTTCTCCGGGTCGCCGATGATGTAGTCCGGCTCGTACTTCAGGTCGAAGAGCGTGTCGGCACCGGTGTCGACGCCGATGAGCAGCGGCTCGTACTCGCGGATGAAGTTCTTTAAGTCTTCCAGCGTCTTGCGGTGTCCCTCACCAGGGCTGACTACAACCACCTTGCGGCCACGCAGCGGCTCCGTCTCGTCCGGAATGCCCAGGCCATCGATGTAGAGCGGGGACTCAGTCTTGGCGAACTCCACCAAGTTGCCGGAAAGCGCCTCCAGGCGGTCGACCATGCTGGTGCGGCCCTCGTCGAAGGCGCGCTCGAGCTCGTCCTGGTCGACCTCGTCGCCCTGACCAATCAGGCGGTCACCGTGGTAGAGCTTGCCGTCGTCAAGCCTGCCGTTTTTGCCGTCCTTGAGCTTCTCAAAGACCTCGTCGCCGACGTTCTGCACCATTTCGATGTCGGCGTCGCGCATCATCTGCGGGCCGTAATTCGGCACAAAACCCGTGGTAAACGCGCCGGTGTTCACCACTGCGGCGACCTTGGCATCAATCAACTGCTGTGCCAGTGGACGCGAGATATCCGGCGCATCGATCACCACGATGTCGCCTTCGCCCATGCGCTTCAGCGCACGCTCCAGGCGGGAACCGTCCCGCACGGTCCCCGAAATGCCAGGAAGATCTTTTTCGTTCCGAGAGAACAGACTCATGGCACTTAGTGAAACATAAGTGCAGCTACTTGGCCGAGAAGGCGCGCCGAGCTTGATCCAGAAGATCTTGCGCATGCGCGCGTCCGGAGTCCGAATCGTCCAAGCCCGCCATCATCCGCGCGAGCTCGTCAATCCGCTCCTCGTCGCCCAGGCTCGTCACCTTCGACGACACCGCACCCGAGCGGGCATCCTTACTGACCACCAAGTGGGTATCCGCAAACGCCGCCACCTGAGGCAAGTGCGTGACGACGATCACCTGGTTATTCACCGCCAACTGCTTCAGGCGCTTGCCAATCTCCACAGCCGCGCGCCCACCAACACCGGCATCGACCTCATCGAAAACCATCGTGTGTCCGGCTTGTCCTTCGGCGAGGACAACTTCCAATGCCAGCATGATGCGGGAGAGCTCACCGCCGGATGCGGATGAGGCCAGCGGGCGTGGCTCGGCACCTTCGTGGGCTCGGAGCTTGAACTCGATGTTGTCCACGCCAGCGGGGCCAAAGGTGTCGGCCTTGGCGATCTCCACCACCAGCGAGGTGTGCGGCATGGCCAGGCCCTTGAGTTCCTTGGTCACGGCCTGTTCCAGGTGCTTCGCGGCTTTTGCGCGGGCCTTAGAGAGCTTCCGCGCGGTGTTACCGAGCTTCTTCTCCGCGGTCTTGATCTCCGCGGTCAGCTTGTCCAGGGCCTCGCCGGAAACGTCCAGCGTGGCGAGCTTGCGCTCCGCCTTGTCCCGCCAAGCCAGGACACCGGCGATGTCCGGGGCGTACTTACGGGTGAGATTCTTGATCTCCACCTGGCGCTGCATGAGCTTGTCCAGGGATTCGGTTTCCTCCGGCAGGCCGGAGAGAAACGCGCCGAGGCCAGCGGAGATCTCGGAGAGCTGGCTGGTCAGCTCATTGAGCTGATTGGAAAACTCGGTGAGTTCCTCGTCGTCTGCGGCGGCGAGCTCGTTAGCGGCGGCACCGAGGAGTTCGGCGGCACCGGATTCCTCGGTGGCCGCATCCATGCCGGTCGTGCTCACGGCGGCCGCACCGTCAATGGCGGCAAGCGCCACGGCTGCCGCGTCGCGGAGACCGTCCAGGTCCTGCATGCGCCGGATCTGGGAGGCCAGGTCCTGGTCCTCGTCCGGCTCCGGCGAGACCGCGTCGATCTCTTCGATGGCGAAGTTGAGCTGGTCGGCACGCATGGCCAACTCGCGTCGCTTGGAGGTCTTCTCTTCCAGTTCCTTGACCATGGTGCGCCAGTGTGCGCGCTGCTGACGGTAGGTTTCCAGGGTTGGTGCGATGGCCTCGGCATCCATTCGGTCGATGGCCGCACGCTGCTCATCGGCGCTTTGCAGGCGCAACTGATCATTCTGGCCGTGAATGGCAATCAGGCGCGTGGAGACATCCGCCAATGCCGCAGCCGACGCACTGCGCCCGCCAACCCACGCCCGGGAGCGGCCCTTCGCGGAGACCTGTCGAGCAAGCAGGTACTCGTCATTCTCATCGCGCTCGCCGCCGAGCTCAGAAACCACAGCATCGATGGTGGCTGACTCTTCCTCCGAGAGGTGTTCGGTGGAAACGCGGCCTTCCACCAAGGCTTTGTCGGCGCCGGTGCGCACGCGGCCGGCGTCGGCACGCGCGCCACAGAGCAACTTGAGGCTGGTGACCACCATGGTCTTACCCGCACCGGTTTCGCCTGTGAGTACGGTCAGGCCTGGGCTGAATTCAAGCGTCGCGTCGGGGATAACGCCGAGGTCGCGGATGGAAATCTCAGTCAGCATGGCGCCTGCAATCAGTCCTTCCCTTGAAGTGTCGGGTCTTGTCTGCCGTTGGGTGAAAGGCTCCGTGTTTGGAGGCTATTGCGCCTCGGCGGGGCCGCGCCACCCGGACGTCGGCAAGCGGAACTTGTGCACCAGACGATCGGCGAACGGCTGATCGTCCAGACGCACCCAGCGCACCGGCTGCGCGCCGCGCTCGATTTCGATGCGGCTGCCCGGCGGCATGGTGATGTTGCGGAAGCCGTCGAGCACCGCGACCGCCTCGGCGGTGTCGTGGTTGGTCTCAATAGCGATGGTCGAATGCGGAGAGATCACCAGCGGGCGGGAGAACAGCGCGTGGGCGTTGTTAGGCACGACCAGCATGGCATCGAGCTCAGGCCAGAGTACGGGCCCACCTGCGGAAAAGGCGTAGGCGGTGGAGCCGGTCGGCGTGGAAATCAGCACGCCATCGCAGCCGTAGGAACTCACCGGGCGGCCATCGACTTCCAGGATGACGTCCAGCACACCGCGACGGTTGACATTTTCGATGCTGACTTCGTTCAGCGCCCAGCCCGAACCAATCACGCGGCCGGTGGTGTCACGGACGGTGGCGCGGATGGTCATGCGATCTTCGATACGCCAGGAACGCTTGATGACGCGACTAATCGCCTCCGTCATGGACTCCTGCTCCCACTCGGCGAGGAAGCCCACGTGCCCCATGTTGATACCGAGCACCGGCAGGTCAGCCGAATGCGCGATGTCTGCGGCGCGCAGGAAGGTGCCGTCGCCGCCGAGGACGAGGACGAGTTCGCATCCCGACGCCGCCTGCGGGGAGTGCCAGTAGCGCGGGTACTTGCCGAGCGTTGGGTGCGCGGCCAGCGCCTCCGGGTTCTTACCGGCCAGCACGCGGATATCAATCCCAGCGGCCTCAAGCAGCTCGGCCGCCTCCGCGGCCATTTCCAGGTTGGCGCTACGGCCGGTGTGCGGGACCAGCAGAATCTCGCGCTTGCCGGCGCTGGTCTTGGGCTTGCTAATCCCTGAGCTGCTCCTCGTGCTAGTCGGTGAGCCGGTCGGTGATTCGGTCGGTGAGCTAGTCATTGTGCGGCCCCTCCTCGACGGCCTTAGCGATGGCCGCAGCCATAGCCTCATCACCAATATCGCTGGTGCCGCCGTCTTTCACCAGCCACAGGAAGAACTCCACGTTGCCACTCGGACCCGGCAGTGGGCTGGCCACGGCCGCGCGGAAGGACAACCCCAGCGTGCGGGCGTACTCAGCGACTTCCTGGACAACTTCCTGACGCAGCGCATCGCTACGCACAACGCCACCGGAGCCAAGGCGCTCCTTACCCACCTCGAACTGCGGCTTAACCATCGGCAACAGGTCAGCGCCCTCGTCCAGGCAGGAAACAATCGCTGGCAGCACCAGCTTCAAAGAAATAAACGACAGGTCGCCGACCATGACATCGGCTGTGCCGCCGAGAATCTCGGGGGTCAGCGTGCGGACATTAGTTCGGTCGAGCACAACCACCCGCGAATCATCCTGCAAGCGCCAAATCAGCTGACCGTAGCCGACATCGACGGCGTAGACGGTATCGACATCGCGGCGCAGGCACACATCGGTGAAACCTCCAGTGGAGGCACCGGCATCCAGCACCTTCCGGCCCTTCAAGTCCAGGCCCTGCGGCTCAAAAGCTTCCAGCGCGCCGAGCAGCTTGTGCGCCCCGCGCGATGCCCAGTTCTCGTCCTCTTCCAGGCCGCTGACGCGAATGGACACGTCCCCTGTCACCGCAGTCGCGGGCTTAGAGGCAACGAAGCCACCGACCTCGACTCGACCGGCTTTAATCATGTCTACTGCTGCCTCACGGGAGCGAGCAATCTTCCTTCGCACCAGCTCAGCATCGAGCCTGCGCTTAGGAGCTTTCTTTGCCACCGCGTTCACTTTCCTTCCCTGCGTGACGAGCCCAGGGCCTCATACAAAATCTCATGCGCCCGCTCGAACTGTGCGACTCTCTCCTGCGGAGTCGGTGCGGGTGCGGACAGTGCGGCCGCAACCTGCTCCCGGACGGCCTCCGGAGTTACCTCGCGCGCACCGGGCATTGCCGCCGGGCTAGGTACAGGGCCGGGTTTCGGCCCCGGCACGGGACCAGACTCCTGCCCCTGCCCTGGCTTCGGTGCGACCTCACTCATCGGCTATCACATCCGCCAGGCAGCCAGCGCCGCCTCAGCAGCCGGGCCCTCTGCGCGGACCTGCGTGACCTCGACCGCGCCAGCACGACCAGCCTCAGAGTTCCACACCACATCCACGACCGTCAGCAGAGCCGCCACCGCGGCCTCCGCCGGGTTCGCCAACCGAGGATCCTCCGTGTCACCGCCAGAAAGAACGATGACACCGGCCTCCGCGTCGTCGTAACGCGCGGTGAAACCAGCCTGCGGAGCCGGACGTGCCTGATCCAGCTCACGGTTCAGCGCGGTCATATCAGCGCCGATGAGCGTCGGGCGGTGCTCAGGTGGCGCCGCGACGACATCCATATGCGTGGAAACACCCGTGACCACCATAAACGTGTCCATCTTCGCAGCGTTTCCGCCCGCGATGTCGGTATCCAGGCGATCCCCAATCGCCAGCGGATTCTTCGCGCCCACACGCTCCGCCGCCTTAATGAACATCGGCGGCTTCGGCTTACCCGCCGACAGCGGCGCCACGCCCGTGGTCGTCGAAATCGCCGCAGCGACCGAACCATTGCCGACCAGGAAACCGCGCTCCGACGGCAGCGTCGTATCCAAATTCGACACCAGGTAACGCGCACCTCGCGACACCGCCAGCGCCGCCTCCGACATCTGCTTCCACGTCATCTCACGGTTGAGCCCCTGGAACACCGCCGCAGGGTAGTCATCAGCGGAATCCACGAGGTTGTACCCCGCCTCACGAGCCAACTGCTTAAACGACTCCGCACCCAACACAAAAACGTTCGAGCCCGGCTCAATGACCTCCGCCGCCATCTCGATGGCCGCCTGTGCCGACGTCATCACATCGTCCGCGTGAACGTCATAGCCCAGCCCGTTGAGCTGATCCGCCACGGTCTGCGGCGCGCGCGAGGCGTTGTTCGTAATGAACACCATCGGCAGCGCTGCCTCGGTCAGCCCCTCCAGCGCGTTCGGAATCGCCGCGCCGCCCTCGTAAATCGTGCCATCCAGATCTAACAGAGCGGCATCATAGGAAGAAGCGACAGAAGCCATGAGGTGCATTTCTCCTTTTACGAAATAGGAACGCTTTACGACGAATTGTAGATGCGCAGCCGCATCGCGCCAGCGGTGGCTGGTTGTGCGAGCCGGACGGCGAGGCCGGTTACTTGCTCAGCTCTTCGATGCGCTCGCGAGCATCGAGCATCTGGTCGACATCAATCTTGGCGCAGCGGGTAAACCACACCTTGGCATTGTCTTTACGGCCGGCCTCCACCAGCGCATCAGCGTAGGCGTAGAACAGACGAGCGGCCTCGAAGTCCTCGCGATCCGGGTTCAGATCCTGGGTCTCCAGCTCAACCAGAGCCTCATCGATCTGGCCCATATCGCGGCGGGCACCTGCGGCGACGATAGCCAGCTCAGTCTTGGACTCGTTGTCCAGCTGCTTGGCTTCCTCGGAGCGAGCCAGCTCGATGGCCTTCTCCGGGCGGCCGAGGCCGCGCTCACAGTCCGCCATGACCGCGAGCATGCCCGGGCCACCGGAGATGCGGCGAGCCGCACGCAGCTCCGCCAGGGCTTCCTTCCACTCACCTGCGTGATAGGCGGCAACACCAGCGGTCTCACGAACGACACCGACGCGACCTGCGCGGTCCTTCGCTGCGCGGGCGTGCTCCAGGGCACGCTGCGGGTCTTCAGCCATCAGGATTGCAGCCATAATCATATGACGAGCGACCTTGTCGGCGTTGTCCTTAGCCAGGCTCTTCAGATCCTGGCGCACGCTCGGATCAAGCTCATCTGCACGAATGTCATCCGGCAGCTTCGGCTCGTTCTTGCGGGCCTCAATGCGCTCCTCGCGGAAACCTGGGCGCTGCGGGCCGGTGCGGTGCGTACGCTTCTCATCCTGGAAGCGGCCACCGCGGTTGGAGCGACGTGGCTTGCCACCACGACGGTCGAAGTTGCGACCTCCCTGGCCGCCACGTCCGCCCGGGCCGCGACGATCATTGCGCTCGCCGCGCTCATTACGATCATCCCGGTCGAACCCGCGTCCACCGCGACCACCACGGTCATCGCGGTTAAAACGCTCATTACGATCATCGCGATTGTTGCGGTTGTAACCACGACCGCCACGGCCACCGCGCTCATTGCGGTCACCGCGGTTAAAGTCACGATCGTCACGATCATCACGACGGAAGCCCCGCGAACCACGGGAACCGCGGTTACCACCATGACCACCGTGACCACCACGGCCGCGACCACCTGGGCCACCGCCCTGTCCACGACGATCGTTGCGGTTGCGCCCGTTAAAGCCGCCCTCGCCACGACCATGGGAACGGTTAGACCCGCGGTTTCCGCGATTTCCTCGGCCTTCGCCGGAACGAGGACCTTCGTGCTCAGCCATGAAGTCGGAGCTCCTTATATGTAATGAGTAAAAGAATTTATGTGTTTTCAGGCTACCAGTAACCCCGGATTGCCTGGTGGTCTACCTAAAAGACCAAACTTTCATACTACTGCTAAGACCTGCCTACATTCCAGCCCAACAAACGCGCAGAACCTGTGGCTTTCCCCACTGCCTGGGACAAATCCCAGACAGCCAGGCCAACCCAGTCGTCTGTAGTGAACTGCGCAGTAGCGGTGGTTCCCTCGACGCGGAGCTCATGCTCGGCATCCGAAAGCCCGTCTGGCACGGCGAGGTTGGCGCCCAGGGCGTCGTTAAGCAATGCCTTGAGGGCGCGGGCATTACCCTGCTCAGCGCGATGTGCGGCGCGGCGAAAAACAGTGAGCGCTTCCTTGGCTGCGTCCTCGGGTGCCACGGTGGTGTCGGCAGCGAGGTCAAAGAGACCCTCCTGCTCGAAGGTTGCGGTCTTGGGTGCCTTGGAGTCGGAAGAAGGCGTGGCGGGCGTGGTTTTTGTCGGCGCTGCATTCGCCTGTGCTGCATTCGTCTGCCCGCGACTCCCCGCGCCGGCGAAACCTGGTCCTTCGGGCACTGCGGTGCCCTTCTGATACGCGGTGGCGGCGGCTCGGGCGTGCTGATCAGCGGCCTCGTTCATGTCATGGCCGGAGTGGCCCTTAACCCACTCGAGGTGGATATTGCGGCCGACGAGGAGCTGGTCGATGTCCTGCAAGATGTCCACGTTGAGGACGGGCTTGCCGTCGCGCTTCTTCCATCCCTTGCGCTTCCACCCCGGCATCCACTTGGTGACGGAGTTGATCACGTACTGCGAATCACACAGTACGAAAAGTGGCTCGTCGGGGATGTGAGCGGTGGCGCGGAGCAGCTCGGCAAGAGCAGTGAGTTCCCCGCGGTTGTTGGTTCCCTCTTTCCATCCGCCGGCGGCCCAGCAGCTGTCGTCGATATACCAGCACCACCCGGCAGGTCCGGGGTTGTGCAAGGCGGAACCGTCAACGGCAGCAGTAATAGTCATGAGGCTAGATTGTATCGGCTGCGTGGGGCCGGCCAGGAATTGCCTTAAGAGCCGTAGCAGGCGACCGGGCCGTGCGGGCCCTCGACGATGTCAATCTGAGTGTTGAAGATTGGGCTCAGCACCTCCGAACGCATCAGCTCCGCGGTTGGGCCGTGCTCAACAATCTGGCCGTCTTTCACCGCACAGATGTAATCGGCGTAGCGAGCCGCGAAATTGATGTCATGCAACACCACCACCATCGTGCGCCCCAACTCGCGCACTGCAGTGCGCAGGTACGACATGATGTCGACCGAATGAGAAATGTCCAGGTTGTTCAACGGCTCGTCGAGAAGCACGTAATCCGTCTCCTGACAGAGCACCATTGCGACATACGCGCGCTGACGCTGACCGCCCGAGAGCTCGTCCAAGTAGCGGCCCTGGAGCGACTCGAGGTTGAGGAACTCGATGTACTGAGAGATGATGCGCTCATCCTCGGCGGTCAGGCGCCCCTGGCTGTACGGGAAGCGGCCGAAGCTGACCAGCTGGCGCACGGTGAGACGCGTGACGAAGTGGTTGTCCTGGCGCAGAATCGACAGCACCTTCGCCAGATCCTTCGACTTGGTCTTGCCCACGTTGTACGGGCCGACGTTGATGTCGCCGGAGTCGACGGCCAGAAGGCGGCCAATCATAGTCAAGAGCGTGGACTTGCCCGCACCGTTCGGTCCGATCAGCGCCGTGATCGCGTTGTTTGGAATTTCCAGGTCAACGGGGCCAATCGACACCTCGCTGGTATAGCTCTTGCTTACACTGTCGAGGAGAATCATAGCCGTCCCTTCTTCAAAACGACGTAGAGGAAGATCGAACCGCCAACCAGCTCGATAATGATGGACACCACGCCCTGGGCATAGAAAACGTGATTGAGAATGAAATACGCACCGGCCAGCGTGACGTAGCCGATCAGCGCCGCCATCGGCAGCACAAAGCGATGGTCATAGGTATCCGCAGCCTGGTACGCAATGGTCGCGACCAGGAAGCCAAGGAAGGTCATCGGGCCGACCATGGCCGTCGATACGGCCATCAGCACCGACACTGCAACCAGCACGGTGATGGACCGAACCTGGTAGTTCACGCCCAGATTCGTCGCGACTTCACGGCCCAGCGACATCACGTTCAGCGCCCGCGAATGCAGCGCAATCACAACGATTGCCGCTATCACTAGCGGAATTGCCACCGGGAAAAACTCCGGATCAGCGTTGTTGACCGAACCGAACAGCCGCGCCGTCAAAAGGTCAAAATCCGACGGTGTCAGCATGCGCTGCATGAACGTCGATACCGAGGCCAACCCGCCACCGATGACAATGCCAACCAGCAGCATGCTGTGCATATCCGCACCCTGCCCAGTCAGCAGCCACGCGTACAGCACCAGCGACAGCCCCACCATCAGCGCGAGCTGCATAACAAACGCCCCAACCGAGCCAGCATTCATCAGACCCGTCGCGCCGAGGAAGTAGACCGCGGCGGTACTGATAGCCACGTACAGCGCTTCAAAGCCCATAATCGACGGCGTAATAATTCGGTTATTCGCAATCGACTGGAACGCCACCGTCGCAATTGCATGACAGCAGGCAACCACAATCATGGCAATCACGGCATCAAGGCGCCGACGCGCGATCAGCCAAAAGCCCTCCGTGCCGAACGGCAACGGGTTGTCCCATGCGAGCAGACCCGCGGTAAACAACGTCGCCAAGCCCACCAGCACAGCAATGATGATCCAGTACCTGCGCGCCGCGGCGCCCGTGCTAAACGACGTCGTTTGCGGCCCAACCTGGTTGGCCACCGTGTGAGTTGAACTGAGATTAAGCACGACGTCGCTCCACGATCAGATAGACGAAAATGGCAGCACCCAGGATGCCGAGAATCACCGATACCGGAATCTCGAACGGGGCGATAATGACGCGGCCAATTATGTCCGCGACCGTCACGATGGCAATGCCCACCAGGCACACCCACGGCAAGTTGGAGCGCAGGTCATCGCCACGAAACATGGAGACGATATTCGGGACGACGAGCCCCAGGAAAGGCAGGTTGCCCACCACGACGGTGACTAGACCTGTTGCAATCGCAATTAGTCCCGTGCCCAGGAACACGATTCGCTTGTAGTTCAGGCCAACGTTGGTCGCGATATCCTCACCAAGCCCCGCGACCGTCAGCCGATCACTGAATACGAAGACGATTGCGACCACAATGACGACCAGCCACAGGAATTCGTACTGCCCTTTATAAATATCAGTGAAGGAGCCTGCGAACCAGACGCTCAGTGACTGCAGCATGTCTGTCTGCAACGCAAAGAAAGTCGAAATCGAACTGACTACCGCGCCCAGCATGATGCCCACAATGGGCACGACCAGGCTCGACTTCAAACTCACTCGGCGCAAGAACAGGAAGAACACTGCTGTGCCGATGAAAGCGAAGATAATCGCGCCGCTCATCCGGCCGAGCAACGACGCCGAGGGGAAGAAATACATTACGAAAATTAGGCCAAGACCAGCCCATTCCGTGGTTCCCGTGGTGGTGGGTTCGACGAACTTGTTGTGTGTAAGCAGCTGCATGACCAGGCCACACATCGCCATCGCGGCACCCGAGAGCACTAGTGCAATGGTGCGCGGAATACGCGTAGTGGCGAACATCTCCCAGCCGTCGTCGGCGCCCAGGATGTCGTATTGGCCTACAAACAGCGACATAGCCACCAGGACTGCCACAACGGCAATCCCAATGGCTAATCGGGGTTCCAGTAACTTCTGCATAGAGTTGGTGAGGTACTCCTGTGACTGGTCAGAGAACTATTAGGCCTGCTCGAAGGCGTCGGCAAGCTCGTTCAAAATCTCCGTGTAGGTGATGATGGACTCGTTGGTGTAAGTGTCCTCTGGGGCGTAGTAGATCTTGCCCTCCTTGACGGCCTTCACGTTCTTCAGCGGAGCAGCTTCCTCGACCACAGACTGCGCCGAACGGTACTCATCGGTACCGCGCACCGAGGTGCCAGCATCGCGGTCGAGAACCATGATGAAGTCCGGGTTCGCCTTAGCGATGGACTCGGCGGAAATCTCATCACCCTGGTGATCATCGCTGGCCTTGTCGACCTCCAGTGCCGGCTTCATGCCAATCAGATCAAACAGCGGGCCGAAGGTGCGACCAACGGTCGGAGCAATGTAGCCGAGGGTGCCTCCCGACGAGTTCAGCGCCATAACCTTCACGTCCGGGTTGTAAGCCTTGCGAGCGCGCTCCAGGGCCTTATCGAAATCCGCGATGAGCTGATCGGCTTCCTTCTCCTTACCGAAGATGGTGCCCAGGCCCTTAGCGTGGCGCTTGAGCTCCTCGTCCAGCGGCTGGCCCTCGCGCGGCTCGAAGTCCACGATTGCGGAGTTTGGAGCGAGCTTCTTGAGGTCGTCGTAGTACTTGTCGAAACGCTGACCGGTGACAATCAGATCCGGGTCGGCGGCTGCAACAATCTCGAGGTTCGGCTCGCGGTGATTACCGATGTCCTGAACATCGGGATTGTCCTTGTAGTCGGAAACCGTAAACGGGATAATCGCCTTCGGAGCTGCAGCCAGCTTAATGCCCCACTGATCGAGCATCTCGAAGGAACGGTTGTCCGTGGCCACAACAGTGTCAATTTCGGCCGGCACGGTCTGCTCACCGTGATTATCAGTAACGGTAACAGTTGCCTCGTTACCTGCAGCTGCAGACTTATCCTCGTTGCCGGCATCGGCAGAACATGCGCCAAGAACAAGTCCAAGGCTGGCAACAGATGCGGCTACGATATTGCGAATACGGCCGGAGTTTGAACGCGCCACTGAAAGGCATCCCTTCGGTCACAGTAGGATTGTTGAGCAAACGTCACTTAGACGCCATTACCCAATCACTTACTTAGGTAATCATTACCTGCGCAACCTTAGCTTAGGATTCCCTATTTAACAAGTAAATACGTTATGAAATTGCGCAATATTTAGGGCATGTTTCAGATTTTGATTAGCGTTGGCTAATTTGCGCTGGTAGAGAGCCTTTTCTGAGTAATGCAGTCAGGTACCCCTGTTACGTTCTTACCGCGTTTCAGAGCGGCCTGTTGTACGGGCATGGCTATGCGCGAAAGAGCTTTTCTTATAAGTTGCCGAAAACCTGAGGCACGCTAACCTCAACACCCGTGAATACAACTAACCTGAGCCGCGCAAACTATCGCGCTAAAGCCGCTGCCCTAACCACGGCCCTTCTTCTACCACTCGGCACTATTTCCCCATCGGCCGCATCGGCTAGCCCTGATGCCTCGTTGTTGAAGGCAGCCACATTAGGAATTAGTGCGACCGAGACACAGGTCACCGGGCAGACTACAACCGCCACGGCGCCAACCGGATCCCCAGCCCCTATCGAATCCGGCTCACTTTCCTCGCTCAGTAACTTCCGCGATGTAGCGGGCAGTAGCGCCAACCCAATCATGACCGAGGATGGTCGCCACATCCGCCGCGGCCTGGGATACAGGTCAAACGCCTTACGAGAACCTAGTGACGAAGACCTTGCCCGGATGACGCAGGCAGGCGTGACACGCGTCGTCGATTTGCGAAACATTAAAGAGCGCAACGAAGCCCCAGACATCTTGCCCGACAGCGTGACTTACCAAGTAGCGGACATCATCGATGTTCGCAATGGCTTGGGCTTCGTGAAAAGTCCTGTCGCAACAACTGGCGAGCAGCTTTACGGCCATGCACCGGAGTTCTACGAAGCGGCGGGAGAAAGCATCAAGGCGCACGATGCAGAGATTTTCGACGATGAAGTGAAGTACTTCGGCCAACTGCTCGGCTATGAGTTGATGATTACCGGAGAAGCACCGCGAACCGCTTGGAAGGATCTTCTCCAAGCACTCGCATATGAAGACGGCGCCGTCGTTTTCCACTGCAGTGCTGGCAAAGACCGAACCGGCCTCGGTGCCGCGTTCCTCTTGGCCATCTTGGGAGTTAGTTACGAAGCAATCGAGCAGGACTTCCTTGCCAGCAACGCTTACCTCAATCGCAAGAACGCGGTAGACAAAGAGTGGCTCAAGATGTCGTGGGGCGCTATCGAAGAGAACTACGGTACTTTCGACAACTTCGTACGACAGGGCATCGGGCTTTCCGACGCCGACATCAACCAATTGCGCCAGAAGTATTTGGTATAGCGCCACGCATTACCCAATAATTGAACTCCGTTTACTTGTGGGTAAAACAAAAGCGGGCC
>NZ_KV836276.1:0-1392 GCF_001838325.1 Corynebacterium sp. HMSC074C05 | reverse complement strand
GGTGCATGGTTGTCGTCAGCTCGTGTCGTGAGATGTTGGGTTAAGTCCCGCAACGAGCGCAACCCTTGTCTTATGTTGCCAGCACGTTGTGGTGGGGACTCGTAAGAAACTGCCGGGGTTAACTCGGAGGAAGGTGGGGATGACGTCAAATCATCATGCCCCTTATGTCCAGGGCTTCACACATGCTACAATGGTCGGTACAGTGGGTTGCCAGTCCGTGAGGGCGAGCTAATCCCGCAAAGCCGGTCTCAGTTCGGATCGGGGTCTGCAACTCGACCCCGTGAAGTCGGAGTCGCTAGTAATCGCAGATCAGCAACGCTGCGGTGAATACGTTCCCGGGCCTTGTACACACCGCCCGTCACGTCATGAAAGTCGGTAACACCCGAAGCCAGTGGCCTAAACTCGTTAGGGAGCTGTCGAAGGTGGGATTGGCGATTGGGACGAAGTCGTAACAAGGTAGCCGTACCGGAAGGTGCGGCTGGATCACCTCCTTTCTAAGGAGATTATTTTTTCTTCTGGTCATGTGTCATCGTGTTGGTGGCGTGTGGCTTTTTTGTTTTTTGGGTGGAACACCTACTGGTTAGATCACTGACATTGATGGTGGTCTGCGCGTGTGTGTGATGATCAGGCGTTTGTGGTGCTTTCCTTTTTTGTGTTGGTTGGTTGTTGGTGCGCTGTTGGGTGTCTGGGATGACACACGTGTTGCTGTTGTTCCTGTATGACAGGTTGCTGCATGCTGCAGGTGGGCTGCTGTTTGGTGGTTTGTTCTGTGGTGTGTGGGTGTTGTGTGAGAACTGGATAGTGGACGCGAGCATCTTGTTTTTCTGTAAGTTCGATTTTGTCAAGCAGTTTTTCTGTTTGTGATTGTTCTTAGTTATTTGTTTGTGTGTTGTGTTGTAAGGGCGCATGGTGGATGCCTTGGCATAGTAGGCCGATGAAGGACGTGAGAGGCTGCGATAGGCCTCGGGGAGCTGCCAACTAAGCGTTGATCCGAGGGTGTCCGAATGGGGAAACCTGGCCGTCGTTGTGGGCGGTCGCCGTTAGATGAATTCATAGTCTAATTGGTGGTTACGCGGGGAAGTGAAACATCTCAGTACCCGTAGGAGTAGAAAACAATTGTGATTCCGTTAGTAGTGGCGAACGAACGTGGATGAGGCTAAACCGCGTGCGTGTGATACCTGGCAGGGTTTGCGTGCGTGGGGTTGTGGGGATGCATTTGTGCAGGGTCTGCTAGTCCTGCGTTGTGTGGTGTGGGTGTAGCGGAAGTGGATTGGAATGTCCTGCCGTAGACGGTGAGAGTCCGGTACGTGAAACACTTGCATCTGCAATTGGTGTGTTGCCCGAGTAGCAGCGGGCTCGTGGAATCTGCTGTGAATCTGCCGGGACCATCCG